>JAIRPU010000016.1 GCA_031256815.1 Spirochaetaceae bacterium | reverse complement strand
CCGCCGCCACCCCCGATCGTTCGCCGTGACGGGAGTACAGCCGTGCGCTCTTCCGTAGTGGCGCTTGCAGCGCACAGTTGCACCGCCCCCGCGCCGCGAAGCGGCGCGGGCATAAAAGATAATAACAATCTATAAGATTTTTATTATCTTCCTAGTTATCTTCCTAGTTGTCTTCCTAAATATCTTCCTTTCTCAACCAACAATCAGAAACCGCAATGCGCCCTCTTGAAAATTTTTATGCGGCGCTTTATACTCTGTTTCAATACGAATGTTTAAATGACGTTCATAAATTTCCGCGCGGTTACCGCGTGAGACATAAGAAAGGAGCCAATAATGGCAGTAGTAACAATGAAGAGCCTCCTCGAATCGGGAGTACACTTTGGGCATCAGGTTAAGCGCTGGGACCCGCGGATGAAGCCTTATATATTCGCAGAGCGCAACGGGATTCACATTATAGACCTGCAAAAGACAATAGACGCAAGCATAGTTGCTTACGATGCGGTGCGCAGCATAGTATCAAAACAAAAATCGGTACTCTTTGTCGGTACAAAAAAGCAGGCGCAGCAAGCCATAGAAAAAGAGGCGGAACGCTGCGGCCAGTTTTATGTAAACAACCGCTGGCTTGGAGGTATGCTAACCAACTTTTCTACGATAAAAAAATCACTTTTACGCCTTAAAAAACTTGAAAAAATGGAAGTTGACGGCAGTTATGAAAATTATACAAAAAAAGAAGTAGCCGCATTTAAAAAAGAATGTGCAAAACTTCAAAAAAACCTGGGCGGCATAAAAGAGATGAAGGAGCTTCCAGGCGTTCTTTTTATTGTTGATACAAGAAAAGAATCCATAGCGGTAGCGGAAGCGCGCAGAATGGGAATCCCAATAGTCGCCGTAGTCGATACAAATTGCAATCCTGAAGGAATAAACTATCCAATCCCAGGGAACGATGACGCGATTAGGGCAATCACCCTTTTTACGCAGATTATAGCAAATGCCGTAGTTGACGAAGATAACGAAGCGGGGCTTAGGGTTATAGAATCGAGCGAAGGCGACGAAGATGAAATTGACGGATTAAGCGATGCTTCAAGAAAAGAAGAAGACCGCGAAATCGATATAGAAAACTACAAAGAAAACGAAGGCCCGCGTCCGGAGGCCGGCGCTGAAGATTACGACAAGCTTCCGATAGATGTTGACAAAGTTTATTCCGCATAGTTTTTTATGAAGACAAATATTTTCAACATAAAATTTATAGCCTTGCTTTTTTATGTTTGCGGACTGTTTTTTGCCTGTACAAAAAAACCGGTACAGACGGTAAATTCCAGTCCGCCGGTACAGGCGCAGGAATCAGAAACGCAGGAGACGGGAACAGCGGCGCGGAGTTTTACCGGAACGCCTGAAAAAAACAAGGTTATAGAAATTAAAGAAAAACTTTTTTTGGCGCAGGTTAACGATATATATCTTAATCAGGATGATTATCTTGGCTGCCATTTAAAGCTGCAGGGCTTATTTAAAATTGAACCCTATGGCGGCGATAACGCCTGTTTTGTGCTGCGTTACGGCCCAGGCTGCTGCGGCAACGACGGCAACGCCGGTTTTGAAGTAATCTGGGAAAAAGAACACTCCTACCCAAAACAGGATGACTGGGTAGAAGCCGCCGGGACTTTAAAAACTTACAATTTAGACGGGTATAATTATCTTTATTTGGCGCTTTCTGAACTTAATGTGCTTGAAAAACGCGGCGCCGAATTTGTATCGCAGTAGTCGGCGCCTGCGCTGTTAAACTCCCAAACCGCGGCTCATAATTTTCTGTATAAGGTCGGTGTAAATTTTACGTTCATCGGCGGACATATTCTTGCGGTTATCTATTGTGTTTTGCAGTTCTGCGGCAACCTGTTTATCAAGCTGCTTCTTTTCGATTATGTAAAGCACATAGGCGCTGTAATCTTCCGAAATAACCTGTTTATGATTTTTTGGGTCGTATGCGCGGCGCCAAACCCACCAGTCATTTACCTTTCTGGCTCCGCTGAAAGTTGCGGTAATCGCTGTGGTTGAAACCTGCTTTAATGATTGCTGGAAACTTGAATTATCCGCGCCAACATCCCCGCTGGTCATCTGTTCAAGACGTATGCTAACCTGTGTGGCAATTAACGCCGGACCTGAAACTGTCTGCGCCCAACGGGTTACCATCTGCTTGTTTGGCCCCTCTTCGGTTCCCACAAAACAATAATAACCTGAATGTTCGGCCATTCTTTCGATTTGTAATTCCCCGCCTTCAAGATATGCGGAAAGCCATTTGGGAATTGAACTGTCCTCCAAAGCCGCGCCTTTATGGTCAAGAATTTCGTATTTGGTTTTTGATTTAAGACCGGCACAGGCATTAACAAATAATGCCGCGGCAAGCGACAGCAATATTATTTTTTTTTGCATAGAACTCTCCATTGCCTTATATTGTTGTTCATTAAAACAAAAGTCAAGCGGCCGGCAAACCCTAAGCCAAAGGGGCTAAATATAAAATTGCTCTTGCCGGCGTTTTGCCCTCTTATATAAAATGGCTGAATTTCATAATATAAAAATATGCTTTGGTATTTGCCCGTAAACCGGCTTTATCGTACTATGGCTGTATATCTCTCTTTTTCCGTTCTGTGGATGTTTACGTCCATGTCCTTCTCTCCTTCTTATTTTGAAGATGTTTTTGAAGAAAACCTGCCGCATGGCGTGTTTGTAGCAGCGCCGGCAAACCGTGTTGAATGTTTGGCGATAAGCGAGGCGAAAGACAATTCATTTTCGCCGCCGCGCCATAGTTTGCCGCGAATGGCAATGCCGGCGGGGTTGTTTGCCGCCGCAGCTTGTATTTTGTTTGCTGCTGTAAGGTACATCGCCAAAACTGCGGCGTATAACAAAAAAGATATTATTCTTTTAAAACTCCGAACCTGATTTCTTTTGTTTAAGTTTTTAATTTTAGCTTTCTCAAAGAGAATCGCGCGGGTTTAAACCGCGAAATGACAGGAGGAAAAATATGTCATTAAGTGAAATTTTTGACCAAAAGTCGATAATACCGAGTCTTGCAGGCAAGACCAAGTTAGATGTTTTTAAAGAACTTATAGAGAGAATAGCGGCAGCCAATCCTGAATTAGACAAGGATACGATGTTTGCGGCGATACAGGACAGGGAACAAAAGTTAAATACGTCCATTGCGCCGGGGGTTGCGGTGCCGCACGGGTATTACCCTGGAATAGACGGTATTTTTGGAGCGCTGGGCATTTCCCAGTCCGGCATTGAATATGAATCGCTTGACAGCAAGCCGGTTCACTGCGTGCTTTTACTGATAATGGGCGAATCCGCCCGCGAAAAACACTTGCGCGTATTAAACCGTATTGCGTTTCTTATTAATTCAGGCGGCACTGAACTTTTGTTAAAAGCGAAAGGGAAGGCCGCTATTAACGAAATTTTATCTCATATTCAATTTTGATATGAGCGGCCGGTGGCACTCCGTGCGAAGCGTGTCTGTTGCGCACGGGCCGCCGCTTCGCGCGCCATGAACGGGCGCTTGGGACACGGCCGCTTGTGACACGGCCGCTTGTGACCGCGCCATGTTTGTATTGTTTACTTTATTTGTCTAAAATTAGTATTATTTATATGAGAATAGAATGATTCATTTTAGATTTTCTTTGTTTTTTTTGTTTTTTACACTCGTCGCTTTCAATGCCGCCGCTACTGATTATACATGGAACGGTAGTGTCGATACTGACTGGGAGACTCCAAATAACTGGACGCCTTCAGGGATACCTAATTCATCAACTGATAGTGTTAAAATCCCAAATACAAGCGGCACTTCCGGAAGGTATCCGGAAACTCCTAACAGCGGAGGATTTCATATTAACGATATTGAGATAGAGGGCGGCGCGACGCTGACCACTGAGTGTGAAGTGCGCGTCTATGGAAATATTAAAGGTCTTAACGGCAGCGCCGGGACTATTATTCTTAACAGCGATTATGGGTTCTATTGCCGGGGTTCTACATGGGACGCAAACGGCCCTGATCTTTTGGTTCCTCCCCCAGTTGGCGGTGGTAGTTTTTATCCTGCCCTTACACCAGAAGAGGGAACCTGCATATTTAACAGAGGGCTGTCTGTTAAATCGTTTTATATTAACTCTTATCAGGCATCTCCTACCAGTGTTACACTTAATGGAACATGGGCAATTAGCCATACTTTGATGATTTCTGGGTCTAATTTGACTCTTAATATTGCCTCTGGCGCTTCGGTTACAGTCAACAATACAATTGAGAACAATGGAACACTTAATATTGCCTCTGGCGCTTCGGTTACCGTCAGCACTGAAATTAAGAACAATGGAACACTCGATATTGAAGGAACGCTTACCGTTGCCTCAACCTGTCAATTTGAAAATAATGCTGATGTAACAATTAATTTAGGCGGAACTATTAACAATAACAATAACATTAACAACAAAAAAAACTTTACTTGCTATAACGACTTAACGACAGGAAGTTTTGATAACAGTGACGGCATCAACTCCGCACTGATTGTATATGGTTCTGTTACTATTCCTGCCTCTAAAACACTTACGTTGAGCAGCGACAGCAATGTGAAGGTTGGCGGAGGCTGGACGCGCTATGGCAGCCTTAACGCGGAAGCGGCGTCCAATGTCGAGTTTAACGGCGCAGGAACCGTCGACAACGGCAACACCGGCACATTCTCTACAACCCCTGGAACCAACGCCTTTGGTACCGTAAAAGTTAAAGGTACAAACACTTATACTTTTTCGCCTTCAGGCGGTGTAACGCATTTTAAAGGCCCTCTTACAATTGACGGCAGCGTTACCATAGCCGGAACCGGCGATTTTGTTATCAATGGAAATTTGAGCCAGCTTACACCTACCAGTCTTTTGATTGGAAATAAATTTAAGGTAACAGGCTCAAGTACGGTGGATGTTCAAAAAGCGCAGGCAAGTCTCGTTAATTTTGGAGACGGCGGTGTTATTTCCGATATTTCATGGGAAAATGAATCAATTGAACTTGAAGTGGAATTTTCGAATGGCGCCGATACCTTAATAAAAAGCGCCGCCGGTATTAAAATAACCGGTAATATAAGCTCTAGCGGCCTTGCGCGTATAGAAACAACCGCCGCTAACCAAACGATTTCTTTTAACGGCACAGTGGCTATAAGCGCCGATAAATTTATACTTATTTCCGACAAGCTCAGCTTTTCAGGCAGTCATAGTTTGAATGTCATCGACAGCACAGAGGACGCGGCGCATATAGAACCGTATTCGATATCTCAGAATATATCGCTGTGCGGTACTGGAGATTTCAATATTCCCGCTTCTTTTTTGGCAAATATTACAAGCAGCGGCGTAGTTAATATAGGCAAAATCAATTTCTCAGATCCTTTAAATTTGAGTTCTGCAAGCGGTACCGGCTCGGTAACAATAGGTTCTACCGGCACAGCCAACGCTTCCGCGGCCTCTACAATTTATATTCATGCAGCCTCGTCCCCAAATGCGGCGCAGATTGCAGGCAGCGTAAACTTTGGCTCGCGCAGGCTTTTTTTGAACTTACGCGGAAGGCAGCTGACTCAGGCTGCGGGAACACTGCTTAGCGCAGGTAAGCTGAAAATAATTGCGGAGCGCGCCGGAACTTCCACCGCACCTCTGCTTACTTCTCTTACAGAACTTGAAGAATCAGAGCTAACAGGCACGGGGGCAGGGGCAGGTCTCTTTCTTTCAAACAGCGGCGCATTAAATATTTCCGGCACGGTTAGCGCTGCCGGCACTGACGCCGTCATAAGCATTAGTGCCGGCGCTGCGCTTACGATAAATGAGGCGCTTACTGCGGATACTTCCATAAGTCTTAATGCCGGCGCGGCGCTTACGATAAATGAGGCGCTTACAGTGACTTCATCGGGCAGCATAACCCTTGTCGCTTCAGGAAATATAACGCAGGGCAGCGCGGGTATACTTACCGCGCAAAACGGGTATATAACAAAATCTACATCGGCAACTGCGGTGATTACGCTTGACGAAGCGAACAAGCTAAGTAAGGCGGCGCTTAAGAACGAATCGAATGGGGCTATGACGTTTAAAAACGACCAGGCATTGTCGGCAGTCGCTCAGTCCCAGGAGGGCAGCATAAGAATCGAGACCACTTCCGGAGCGCTTACCGTTGAGAACAGCATTACCGGAAGTTCTATTTCCGGCATTAAATCAAACGCCGTCTCCAATCCCGCCGGAATGGTAACTTTGGTTTCGGTGGCAGACCTTGTTGTAAATGGCGAATCCGGCTCGGAGGGCGGGGCGCTTACCCTAAACGCAGAAGGAAACGTGTTTTTAAATAACACGAATACAAAACTTAATTCGGCGTATCCAGGCGGTAACGGCGGCGCAATTACGGTTATCGCAACGACAGGTGAAATTAAAATTTCGTCAGATACAAAAATTTATTATGCAGGCGGTATTGATAATGGCAGCATTTTATTTTCATCGCCTGTATCACTTACAGGCAGCGGCACACCGGTTTCTTTTCCATCAGATAGTGCTTTTGCCGCTGCGGGCGGAAATATCAACTTTAGTTATACTGTAAATGGGAATCTGGCGCTTAACATAACCAATCCGGCACAGTCGGCCGTAACCTTTGTCGGAGCAGTTGGTGTGGGGACGCAGCTTGCCTCTCTTAGCGTAACCGGCGCGGTAAGAATAAATGCGGCAAGTGTAAGAACCGGCGGAGATCAAACATATAACGGCGCGGTAACGCTTGGCGGCAGCGGCAGCAACGCAAATACGCTAATCACAACGAGTAGCGGCAACATAAGATTTGTCTCTACTGTAAACGCGCAAACAATCGGCGGGCAGGGGCTTACGCTTAACGCAAACGGCAGCGGAACTGTAACGTTTGGCGGGGATGTTGGCGGGGTTACGCCGATTAAAGACCTCGCGTTTTCAAGCGGCGTTCTGGCCACCGGTACCAACGTTACGTTTTTAATTACCGGAGACCTGAGTACGAATGGAACGGCCCTTTCCCAGTTTGACTGG
>JAIRPU010000014.1 GCA_031256815.1 Spirochaetaceae bacterium | reverse complement strand
TAAAATTAAACTGATACTGTGGTAGGTTATATCTATTCCTATCCATGCGCGGCCTGTTTGCTGTGCAACGGATACAGTTGTTCCGCAGCCGCAATATGCGTCAAGAACCAGATCTCCTTATGGCCCTGCATATACGGTCTTTTAGCCGCCATTCCCATTACATTTGTCATATATAACAACTAATTTTCTTGCTACAACGCTTTTAGCGTGATTATAATTTTAAATGAAAACAGCCTGCTGCGTCGTTGACATTACAGCCGGCTGCCGCTCTTGTGAGCGGTTATATTGCGCCTTCATAAAGGCAAAAACTATACACGGCAGGCAACAGTATGGAAAACGCGCCTGCCATGTATAAGAGACTTTGTACAAAAACAAAGTTTATTACGGAGGTTATCATGAACGGTAACAAAAAGGCGAGCGGCATATCCGGCTATTCAGCGCGGTGTGGATTTGGCGTTATTGTGCTTGCTATAACGGCAATCATCATTAGCGGATGCGGTTCAAGCCCGCAGGTATTAACACAATTAACACAAGAGGAAGGGTGGATGCCGGATATTTCTCCCGAAAACACAGCGTTTATAAATGTTTTTTCTAACACTGTACGTATTATATCGGTAGGAAATATGAAAGTGCCGGAAGGCGACTGGAACAATATGACAGTTCCGGCAAACCAGGAACTGGCTGTCACTGTAGAATATAAATTTAGTGGATTAGTATATGATGGGAAATATAACATATATAGCGGGAGAACAATTTTTATTTCTCCAAAACTGACGCCTGGTAAAAAATATTATTTAGATGCTTTTGAAAATAGCCTTATTTTTGGACTTGGCAGACCTGCTAAGTTTGGTCCTTGTTTTGTTCTCAAAGAAGAGCGTGAAACAGAGAAAAATGGAAAGATTCACCGTAAAATGTATTGGATCCGGCAGCAGCTCATTAAACAAGGCAGAGGACTTCAAATTGGCGAAATTATTGACAAAGCATAAGGGATGTAACGGCAAGGCTGTTTTTAAGTGCCCTGTATTTTAATCAAACGGGCGCTTGACATTTTAAAGTCTGATTTATAGAGTTGTTGCCGTATGGTGCTCGTAGTTCAATGGTTAGAGCCCCAGATTGTGGATCTGGATGTTGCGGGTTCGAGTCCCGTCGAGCACCCGTAAAAACACCGCGCCGCGTTTATTCAACATCGGTTACAAGGTTTTTCATGATATATTCGCGGCGTTCCGGTGTGTTTTTGCCCATATAAAACCCAAGCACCTGCGGTACTTTTTTTAAAGTTTCTATAGAAACAGGCACCAGTTTTATGCTGCCTCCAATAAACTGCCCGAATTCTTTTGGAGATATTTCTCCAAGCCCTTTAAAACGTGTTATTTCGCATGAGCGCCCCAGTTCTTTTAATGCGGAATTGCGTTCTTTTTCTGTATAACAATAGCGCGTTTCTTTTTTTGTACGAACGCGGAACAATGGTGTTTCCAGTATGAATATTTTACCGCTTGTAACAAGCTCTTCAAAATAAGTAAGAAAAAAAGTAAGAAGCAGATTCCTGATATGGAAGCCGTCAAAATCGGCGTCTGTTGCTATAACAATACGTCCGTAACGCAGTCCTTCAATATCGTTTTCTATTCCAAGCGCCATCATTAAATTGTATAATTCTTCGTTTTTATAAATAGCGGCGCGTTTTTTGCCATAAACGTTTTCTACTTTTCCGCGCAGCGAAAAAATTGCCTGTGTCCATACATCGCGGCTTGAAACCATGGAACCGGCAGCGCTGTCGCCTTCCGTTAAAAAAATTGTAGAAAGCCCGCCTTTGCTTCCGTCTTGTAAATGATATTTGCAGTCTTTTAATTTTGGAATTTTTATTGCAATTTTTTTAGCTGCTTCGCGCGCTTCTTTTTTTACGCTGTTTAATTCGGTACGCAGGCTTTCGTTTGCAATAATTTTTGCTTCCAGTTTTTTTGCCGCTTCCGGATTTTTAAAAAGCCAGTCTTCTGTTGCAGCTTTACATTCCTGCACAATAACACCGCGAATGTCCGTATTGCCAAGTTTGTTTTTTGTTTGACTTTCAAATACAGGATTTTGAAGTTTAACCGCTATTGCCGCGATTGTGCCTTCGCGTATATCTTCACTCCTGTAATCTTTTTTAAAATATGCCTGTATTCCCTTTAAAAAACCCTCTTTAAATGCGGAAAGATGCGTTCCGCCTTCGCTTGTCCACTGACCGTTTACATAAGAAAAATATTCTTCGCCATAATTATTTGTATGAGTAAAAGCAAATTCAAGACGCTCGCCTTTATAATAACCTATGGGATACAAACATTCGCCTGATTCGTTATCTGCTCCGGTTTCTTCATTAAGCAAATCAAGAAGCCCGTGCTGCGAAATATATTTTTTACCGTTAAAGTTAAGCGTAAGTCCTGTGTTAAGCCACGTATAAGTCTTCATTCGTTTTTCTACGAATTCCAAATCAAAATTATAGCTGTTAAAAATTGCTTCGTCCGGAGTAAACTCTACAAATACGCCGTTTTTTTGCGCTTCTTTTAACCTGCCCTTGCGGCTGTTTTTTAGAATTCCGCGTTCAAACAGCGCTTCGGCAAATTCACCATCGCGCACTGTTACAACACGAAACCGGCTTGAAAGCGCGTTTACGGCTTTTGTTCCAACGCCGTTCAGCCCTACCGAAAATTGAAACACTTCATCATTATACTTTGCGCCGGTATTAATTACAGAAACACATTCAACGAGCTTTCCAAGCGGAATACCGCGTCCATAATCGCGTACAAATACAGAATTATCTTTTATGGAAACATCAATTGTTTTGCCGTTTCCCATAATAAATTCGTCTACGGCATTATCTACTATTTCTTTTAAAAGCACATAGATGCCGTCATCCGGATTGGAACCGTCGCCCAGACGCCCGATATACATACCGGTTCTAAGTCTTATATGTTCAAGAGAAGAAAGCGTCTTTATTTTGGATTCATCATAGCTGCTGGTTTTTGACTGGTTCTTTGCTTTTTTTTCCATGTTAAATTGTTTTATATAAATATATTTAATTATACAAGAGTGGCAAAATAATCTTCGATTGATTCACGCCTGCGAATTTCTGTAACGCTGCCGTCCGGGTGAAGCAAAAGTTCGCCGGCGCGAAGTTTGCCGTTGTAGTTAAAGCCCATTGCCCTGCCATGTGCGCCGGCATCGTGAATAATTACAAGGTCGCCTGTTTGTTCGCCTGTATTTATTTTTGGAAGCGGGCGCTGCACGGCGAATTTGTCGTTGTTTTCGCACAGGCTTCCAACTATGTCATAGACTTCTTCAGGCGGCGCATCTTCTTTTCCCGCTATTGAAATATGATGAAACGCGCCGTAAATCGCAGGGCGCATAAGGTCTGCCATTGATGCGTCTAATCCTATATAATTTCTGTAGATTTTTTTTTGATGAATTGCCCGCGATACAAGCCATCCATAGGGGCCTGTAATAATGCGTCCCCATTCAGTTCTAATTCCCATGCCGTCAAGCCCTGCCGGAACTATTATGCTGTTGTATAATTTTTTTAATTCAGCCGCTAAAAAATTTATGTTCAGCGCTTTTTGTCCGTCTGTATATGGAATTCCTGCGCCGCCGCCAAGATTTATAAATTCAAGATTAATATTACATTCATTTTTTATTTTAACTGCAAGCTCAAACAGCAGTCTTCCTGTTTCTATGTGGTAATCGGCGTTAAGTTCGTTTGATGCAACCATTGTATGAAGCGCAAAACGTTTAACGCCTTTTTGTTTTAGAACAGAATAGCCTTCTATAATTTGTTTTTCTGTTAAGCCGTATTTTGCTTCAACAGGATTGCCAATTATTGTGTTGCCCATTTTTTTGTTACCCGGGTTGTAACGAAACGAAAGAATCTCTGGCAGTTTTCCGCCAAGCGCGTTTTCCAAAAATTCAATATGAGTTATGTCGTCAAGATTTATTAACGCGCCCATTTGCGCTGCCTTTATAAATTCAGCGGAAGGAGTATCGTTTGAGGTGAACATGATTTCTTCGCCTTTTATACCCGCGCGTTCTGCAAGGAGCAGCTCCGGCAGGCTGGAACAATCCGCGCCTGCGCCTTCTTCGCGCATGATTCGCAGCACAGCCGGATTAGGCAGCGCTTTTACGGCAAAGTGTTCAAAAAAACGCGGAAAAACAGAAAATGCGTTATTAAGATGCCGGACGGTTTCGCGTATGCCAGATTCATCGTAAATATAAAACGGCGTTCCAAAGCGCCGCGCAAGCTCTTCGAGTTTGGTTTTATTTAACGGGATTTTTTTTTGCATTGAGCTATATTATTATTGCGCCGCTACAAGGTCAATCATTCAAAACGGCGGGCGCGGTGTGGGGACGCGGCGTGCCGCGAAGCGCGTTGTGCTTGCGCGCGTGGCCGCTACCGGCGGCACCGCCGCCTTGGGTTGTTGCCTGCTAAACCGCAATGCGGTTTAGCAGGTCGTGTGCCCACGCGTGCCGCGAAGCGCGGCGCGAACGACCGGAAGCTCAAATAGGAATGCAATAAAAATCCTGCGATTTCTGATTGAAATTTGGAGAGAATAAAAATCTATAAGATTTGTATTCTCTTTTTGTATGCCCGCGGCCGCCGCAGGCGGCAGCGGGAGAGATATGCCGCCGCGCGCAAGCGCGTTGTGCTTGCGCGCGAGACAAACGCCGGCAGCCGGAAAAGCGCTCCGCGCTTTTCCGGCGTGTCCCAACTCTGCGCTTTTAGCGCAGAGTTGGGGCGGCAAGTTCGGCAGCGCCATGCCAAGCAGGGCGCTGCCGAACAAATCGGCCTGCGTGCAGGCCGCACCGGGGACGTGATTTATAGCCCGCTTAGCCGACACGAAGCGGGCGACGGTCTGGACGGCGATTTGCGGCGGCTGTCTGCAAAAGCACAAAGCGCTTTTGCAGGCGTATGTTAATGGCTGCGCTGACTGCGAGCCAGAGAGGTGCAGCTAAGCAAATACTTAAATAAAACGGTGTTCCAAAACGCCGCGCAAGCTCTTAGAATTTGTTTTTATTTAACGGGATTTTTTTTGACTGCGAAAAGGCCGCCTTTACCTGATAACGGTATTTTGGGTTATCAGTTCCACTTTATTGTAACAAGAAATTCTGTTTCTGTTTTTTGATATTCCACAACGGCAGGGAATCCGCTTGCCGATATTGCCTTAAAATTAGGTTTATCCGTCCAAATTATGCCTTTGTGATTATCATTATCAGTATATCCTGGTGTAATGCCGGTCATTACGTCCATCCAGCCATCCGCGGATAGTGAAACATTATCCTGTGGATTTTGTAAACTATTGGTTACTTTTACAACCCATGATTTACGGTCTTCAAACTTCCCTGTATATCCATAATCATCAGCAATATAAGAAAATTTAACTCTTTTATCAGGAGAATAATACTCCAGGTATTGATGCGCCGTAGTTGTAAACGATACGGGCGTCCCGCCAATTTGTATTGTATATTCATCGCTGTTATTGAATTTAAATCTTACAGAAAAGGTTGAATTATTTGAAATAACAGTATCCTGCCAATTATTATCAGGACAGGATAAAAAAAGCATAGAAAAAGATAACGCGACTAAAACCAATTTTCTCATTATTAAGCACCTGTATTATTTTTATACACTATAGACGATTTTTATTGAAGTGCGCTTTCGTATGTTGCAGGCAGCCATGTCCACCATGCTCTTCGCGCGGTCTGTTGTCCGAAGCGTGCCATCGGTCTGAGCCGCAGGCCGGGGCTGGCGACAAAGCCGCGTAAAGCGCGGCCAGCACAGTGGCGGGCATATTCAAATTGAAAAATGATAATCGTTAGTACTCAAACCGGTTATGATTTTGCATGATACTGCATAACAGTCTCAAGCGGCAATTTAAGCGCTTCCGCAATTTGCCGCGGCTCTATGCCAAAAGCAAGCAGATTGCTAACAGTTTCTTCCCGGCCTTTAGTCCAGCCTTCTTCAAGTCCTTTTGCCAAGCCTTTCGCTAAACCCTTCGCCAGGCCTTCTTCAAGGCCCTCTTCACGGCCTTCTGCACGCTCAACTACAAGAGCATCTTCCAGTTTCCATTCATTCATTAACATATTCACTACCTCCGAACCTTGCGTCTCCAAAAACGGCTTTAA
>JAIRPU010000185.1 GCA_031256815.1 Spirochaetaceae bacterium | reverse complement strand
GCCACCGTAAAAACCAACAGAGAAACCTGAAAAAAAATCTTTACTGCAAAAGATGTTTTGGCGGATTTCAGTCTGTTTATGTTCACATTTAAAGGCTAAAGAATTTTTTTTACTTTTTCAAGCAGGCAAACGCAAGCGGTCAAGCGCGCTTTTTGCATAATCCGTGTTTTATAGTTCAACGTCAATTTGGATTTTTAAGCGGCAGCACAGTCATTTCTGTTTTTTTGCAGGGTACAAGACCGGCCGTATTTTTCCGCATTGATTATAAATTATGCTGTGTACAGTATTTAATATTGGAAATGCAGACAATATATACAATATACGGTATATCATGCGATTTTCGCCCTTTGTTTGCGCGTCTGGACGTTTTTTTTGTATTGCCATAAAATTACATTGAGGGTGTTTTTTTGAATTGGAATAAGAAAGATGTACCGGCGGAATTAGTTAAACAAATAGCGTCCAGATACAAATGCGACCTTATAACCGCCTCAATATTGATTCGCCGCGGAATAACCGCGCCGGAACAAATGCTCTACTATTTGGAACATGATAAACGTTACCTTAGAAACCCGTTTATGCTGCCCGGAATGGAAGACGCTGTAGAGCGAATTCTTGCCGCAAAAGACGAGGGGGAAAAGGTGCTTGTTTTTGGCGACCGCGATACCGACGGCATAACAAGCATAGCGTTATTGGCCGGTTTTCTGCGCCGCTTTGGAGTTAACGTTTCGTGGAACCTGCCGCGCGGAGACGAGCCTTATGGATTGGCGATGAGCGCCATAGAAGATTTTGCGCGGCAGGAGGGCACGCTGGTTATCACCGTTGATTGCGGGATTTCTAACTTTAACGAGATTAAACGCGCAAACGAGCTGGGTATAGATGTAATTATTACCGACCATCACAGGCCGCACGAAGAACTGCCGGATGCCTATGCTATTGTAAATCCAAAATTAAATGACGGCGAAAAACCGTTGTATCCATTTCAAGAGCTTGCCGGCTGCGGAGTTGCCTACAAGCTTGTTTCGGCGCTGCGTTTTGCGCAAAAAAGCGAATTCTATGGACATTCAATTTGTTTAATGAATGTAGAACCGGCGCAGGATGATTCCTGGAAAATTGACATTATAAAGTCGCGTAATCTTGTGGAAACAGACAGGCTTACAGAGGTAATTGTTCCAGGCACAATAAATATTTCTTCTACACGGCTGCCGGCCTTTCTCGAAGGGCAGCAAATTTTTTGTTATGACGAGCCTGTTCAAAAAAAATTTTTAGAGAAAATTTTTGGCCGTACGGTTGAATTCGGGCTTTTTGACTGCGCTTCGCTTATTGCAAATACCATGCCGCAGACGGCCGGCCTTAGCCTTTTGCGTTTGAATCAGATTTCGCGTATAGCGCACTACAGTTCCGCGCCCCTCAACGAAATTGATGTGTTTTTTAATTTATTTGTTTCGTTTGTGCAAATAAAAGAAAACCATAGGTGCGAGGACGATAACGAAGATATTCAGCTTGCCGCTGTTGGAACAATCGCCGATTTAATGCCGCTTCAGGACGAAAACCGCATATTGGTAAGAAGCGGTCTTGAGGCGATGTTAAAAAAAAGCAGAACCGGACTTTCTGACTTAATGTATAAACTCAACTTAAATTCGCTTAATCTGGCGTCAATAGATGTTTCATGGCAGCTTACCCCCGTAATTAATGCTGCCGGCCGCCTTGGAGAGCCGGATCTTCCGGTTAAGCTGCTTTTATCCGAAGACAGGGCGGAACGTGAAATGCTTGTAAATAAAATTATCACGCTTAACGAACAGCGCCGCCTGCTTGCGGATAGCACCTGGGATGAAAAGGTCTCTGTTCGCGCGCAGGAAAACACAGACAGATTTTCCGGAAACCTCGCGTTTGCCGATGGCGATGATATAAAACGCGGTATTACAGGCGTTATGGCAAACAGGCTTACAAACCGTTACAGAGTTCCGGCGCTGATACTTTCGTATAATGGAGATATAGCAACAGGATCTATGCGCTCTATGCGCGGCTATGATTTACAGGGAATACTTGATATGGGCAGAGACCTTTTTATAGATTCCGGCGGACATGATTATGCGGCGGGCTTTAGCTTAAAATCTGAAAATGTGCCTGAACTTTTAAAGCGCTTAACAGAGTTTTCAAAAACAATAAAGTTAAATGAAGAGACTGATGTTATAGAAGTTGACGCGGAACTACCGCTTGAATACATTACGCCGGATATTTTAAAAGTTGTAGATACGCTGGAACCTTTTGGCAAAGGTAACAGAGACATTCTGTTTTTGGCGCATAAAATAAAAATTAGCGACATTAACTATGTTGGAAAAGTTGAATCCAAACACGTTAAATTTATTCTGAATACAGGGAAATATAAATGGCCTGCCCTGTTTTGGGGCGCAGCCGAAATGGTAAGCAAAACTTTTAAAACCGGCGACAGCGTGAGCGTAATATTTTCTGTAAGGCGGAATTTTTTTAACGGAAAAGAAACTCCGCAAATGTTTATTACTGGAATAGAAAAAACCAATGATTGAAAAAAATTTAAAATATAGCATATTCAACATACTATATCTGCTTGTTTCGTTTTTATTTATTGCCTGCTATTCTATTGGAATAGAACGCGGCGCACAGGCAGATTCCGCCGCGCAAAATCAGAAACTGCCATGGCGGCTGTTAAATGAACCGCGTTTGATTACCATGCCGCAAAGCGTTGCTCCCGGTGAATATGTTACAATTATTTATGCGCCTGTTATGGGTAAGGCAAATGAAAACTCCGTGCGAACATCCGTTCTTTTTGACGAAAACGGTAAAAAAATCGCTTCTGCAAAGTTATTTTTATTCAATATGGACGATGACGGTCATTCTGTATTTGTTTCTCTAATTGCGCCGCCTTCTACCGCAAAACCCGGTAAAGCGCTTGTTAAGATTGAAGCAGGTAATAGTGTGCTTATGCAAACTCCTCTGGAAATAGTAAAAAAGGATTTTATTTCGGAAATAATTCCGCTTAATCCTTCAAATACAACGCTTAGAACCAAACCCGACCCCAAAAAAACAGAGGAAGCTGAAAAGCTTTGGTCAATATTAAAAACTTCAGGCAACGATATATGGGGAAGCGCAGCTTTTGTTCCGCCGGTTGCGGCGGAGACAAGGCGTTCAAGTTTTTTTGGCGACCGGCGTGTTTATAAATATTCAGACGGCAAAAGTGATACTTCTGTACACGCCGGCATTGATTACGCCGTACCAAAAAACACGCCGGTTAAAGCCTGCGCCGCCGGAAAGGTGATTTTGGCGCGTCCGCGGATTGTTACAGGCAACTCAATAATTATTGAACATATACCGGCTGTTTATTCAATATATTACCATTTAGAAAAAATACAGGTTGAAGAAAACTCTATTGTAAAGGCGGGTGATGTTATAGGGCTTTCCGGTTCTACAGGCCTTTCTACAGGGCCTCATCTGCACTGGGAAATTCGTGTATCAACAGAAAATGCAGACCCGGATACATTTTGCGCGCGCGCGCCATTGGACCGCGCCGCAATTTTTAAAGCGATATTTGATTAACGTGATTCAAAATCTATGCGGGGGTCTATTATTGTATAAATTAAATCGCTTAAAACGCTTAATAAAAGTCCGGCAAGAGTAAAAATATAAAGTGTAGAAAAAATTACCGGATAATCGCGCTGCATTACCGCTTCGTAGCCCAAAAGTCCCAGTCCTTCAAGTGAAAACACATATTCAATTAAAAGAGAACCTGTAAAAAATATAGCTAAAAACGCCTGCGGAAAACCGGAAATAACAATTAACATTGCATTTCTAAAAACGTGTTTTATCAATATGGCGTTTTCTGTAAGGCCTTTTGCGCGCGCAGTCTGCACATATTGTTTGTGAATTTCACTCAAAAATGAATTTTTGGTAAGCATTGTAAGAGAGGCAAATCCGCCTATTGTCAGCGATAATACGGGCAGGGTGATATGCCAAAAATAATCGAGTATTCTGGAGCCAAGCGGGTAAGCGGCGCTGTCTGTAGAAAATAATCCGCGCAGAGGAAAAAGTTTAAAAAAACTGCCGCCGGCAAAAAGCACCACAAGCAGCAATGCAAACAAAAATGCCGGTATTGCGTATCCAAGTACAATTGCGGTGCTTGTCCACGCGTCAAAACGGCTGCCGTTTTTTACCGCTTTACGAATACCAAGCGGAATGGAAACAATATAAATAATTAATGTACTCCAAAGTCCAAGTGAAATTGAAACAGGCAGCCGTTCCGCTATGAGTCCAAGTACGCTTCGCCCGCGAAAAAGGCTTTCGCCAAAGTTAAATGTAGCGTAGTCTTTTAACAAAATAAAATAACGTGTAAGAGGCGGTTTGTCAAAACCATAGCGCGCTTCAATTTGAGCTATAACTTCGCTGTCCAGCCCGCGCGCGCCACGGTATTTTGAGATTTCGGCGTTTGTTTTTTGTCCGCCGCCGGAGAATCTTCCTGTTGCGCCTTCACCCAAACCATGCATTTCTGATATAGCCTGGTCTACAGGGCCGCCTGGCGCTGCCTGTACTATAAAAAAATTTATTGTAATAATTGCCCAAAGAGTGGGGATAATCAGAAGCAGGCGTCTTGCAAAATAGGCTCCCATATTTTATATTATGCGTCTTTTTTTACATTCCGCCAAGACAAATGCCGCAGGGCTGCGGCAGTGGATAATGTTGGACTTTAAGTGTATGCCGCTAAACCACTGCAATTATTTGTTGATATTTTAAAATGTTCTATCCCATTTTTTATCAACAAATACAAAATCATTTTCGTAATTGCCAAGTTTAGTGAGTGCAATAATCCAATCAACAAATGCCCAAATTCCCAAACCACCAACAGTTATAAGTTTAAGAATACCAAGTCCGATTTGGCCTCTCATAAACCTGTCCACACCAATTTCTCCAAAAAGAAATGTTCCGACCCATGTAAAAACATGTTTATTAATCCGTTTTTCCATTTGTTTTCTCCTTTGCGTAACACACACACCGATAATTTTTATTGGAATTCAATTTCCACACAATTCAGCGTTATGCTATCATTATTTCCAAAATGTGTCAATAATTTAATTATGAGGACATTTCTATTGGCATTTAATTATAATTATGATACATTTTAACTGAAAATGACGGCAAAAGAACTTGATAATTATTTTTGTTCTCTTTTAAATATTGAAGATTGGACCAAAACGGACTCTTCGCTTAACGGCCTGCAAGTTGATAACTCAGGCGGCGAAGTAAAAAAAATTGCTTTTGCGGTAGACGCAAGCATCGAAACATTTTCGCGCACTGCGGCTTCCGGCGCGGACGCGCTTTTTGTGCATCACGGACTTTTTTGGGGTAACGCGGCAAGAATTACAGACGGGATGCGCAGGCGTATAAAGTTCCTTTTGGATAATGATATTGCGCTTTTTGCGGCGCATCTTCCGCTGGACGCTCACCCGGCTCTTGGAAATAACGCGGTGCTTGCCGAAAAATTGGGTGTTGTAAACATTAGCGCTTTTGGAAATTACCATGGCCGTAAAATCGGATTTAAAGGTGAGCTTAGCGCGCCTGTTACACTGGAAGACGCCGCTCAAAAAATCGCGTTTAACGGGCAGCCGGCTGCGGCGCTTTTGCCATTTGGAAAAAAATTAAACACAAGCTGCGCGATTATTTCAGGCGGCGCTGCAATGGAAGCAGTGGAAGCCATTAATGAAGGCGCAGATATGTATATTACAGGGGAATGTTCCCATTCTGTTTATCATATTGCTTATGAAGCTTCCCTTAATATGCTTTGCGGCGGGCACTACGCGACGGAGGTTTGGGGCGTTTTACGGCTTGCAGAAAAAACAAAATCGGAGCTTGGCATAGAAACCTGTTTTATTGATGTACCAACCGGTCTTTGAAAGACTTAAGCTAATTCATTATATTTTATTTATGCGTCTTGAAAAATCGCTGATAAAACTTTTTATTGTTTGTTCTTTACTGTTGTTGGGAGAACTCCTCTGGCTTTTTGTTATAGGCCCCTGTATGCCGCTTGCTTCTGTTGAAATAAGCGGCATAGAATCATTAAGCCGCATTACGGTGCTTGACCGCGCCGGAATAAACGCAAGGACTTCATATTTTTCGCTTAACGTTAGAAAAGCGGCTGAATCATTAAAAACAATTCCTCAGGTTGAACGAGTTGATATAAGCAAAAAGTTTCCAGATTCTGTAATTATCCGTCTTTATGCGCGGACACCGGCGGCGCTTGCGCTTGCTTCGCTTGGCGGAAGAATTGTGCCGGTAATCTTTGATAAAGAAGGGGTTATATTTCAAATAGGCAATGAAGATGAGCTTGCTTCGCGCGGAAATTTACCAATAATATCCGGAATTATTTTTGATAATGTGCGGACGGGACTGCGGCTTCCTGAATTTATTATTCCGCTGCTTGCTGATATTCAAAAACTTTCTGAAAATTCACCGGAAGTGCTTGCCGCGCTTTCTGAATTGCAAATAAACAAAAAAAACAACGACAGTTTTGACTTAACATTGTATCCGGCGCAGACAAAAGTGAGGATTCGTATTGGCAGCGAGCTTAGCGCTGAAAAAATTAGTTATGCGCTTTTATTGCTTGATGTATTAAAAGAGCGGCGTATTAATGTTGACGAAATTGATTTTCGTTCAGAAACAGCATCTTATAAACTTCGGGATGAAGTATAAAAATCAAAATCAAAATCAAAAAAATTTTCTGGAGGTCTTAATGAAAAAAACAATAATCGCTCCTTCTCTTTTAAGCGGAGATTTTTCGTTTGCGGCAGAAGCGCTTCGTGAAATGGAAGCTGCCGGTGCGGATTGGGTTCATCTTGATATTATGGACGGCAACTTTGTGCCCGACATTACTTTTGGTTCAAAAATGACTGCGGATTTAAGGCCACATTCAAAGCTGCCATTTGATGTACATCTTATGACAGCAGACCCGGGGCGGCACATAGACAGTTTTGCAAAAGCAGGCGCGGATTATATTACATTTCATCTGGAAGCGGCGTTACACAGCCACAGGCTTGTTATGCAAATTAAAGCGCGCGGCGTTGGAGCCGGTATTAGCATAGTGCCTTCAACTCCTGTTTCGATGCTGGAACCAATGCTTTCGTGCATTGATATTGTGCTTGTAATGACGGTAAATCCCGGATTTGGAGGCCAGGAACTTATTGAAATGTGTGTTGATAAAATTAAACAACTCGATGAGCTTCGTGCCGCGCGCGGACTTAATTTTAAAATTTCAGCGGATGGCGGGGTAAATTCCAGTACCGCCGCGCTGATTAAAAATGCCGGCGCGGATGTTCTTATAACCGGTTCTTCTTTTTTTAACGCAAAAGACAGAGCTGAATTTGTCCGCACATTGCGCGTTCAGGAATAAATTTAACAAACGATTTTATTAAAGAAAGTGTTCTTCCAGAAATGCCGCAAGCGCCTCTTCGCCGTGGTGCCCGATAATATGATTCGCCGTCTTTTTTACAGGCTCAATAGCGTTGGAAGGAGCAACCGCATAACCGGCTGTTTGCAGCATTGTAATATCGTTTTCTTCATCTCCAAAGGCCAGAACAGCTTCACGGCTTATGTTAAAAAAAGAAAGCGATTGTTGCAGCGCCGCTCCCTTGGAGGCACCGCTGTTAAGCACTTCCAAAAAAGTAGAAGCCGATTTTACAATATTAATTGCGCTGCCAAAACGTGAAAGTATTTTTGAACGCAGCTCCTCCAGCAAAGTTTCCTGCGCAATAAAAAGTCCTTTTATGCAGTCGGGATGATTTTCTGCGTTGAGCTTGTCTATAAGATCTCCATAATTAAAATGCAGGCCTGTTCTATCCGTATAAATTTCCGATGACGCAGAGGGGCTTTCTGAAAAAAGAATTTCTTCTGTTACATTTTTTTTATCTGTCCAATAAACATGAAAATGAATATTATATTCTCTTGCAAGCTGAGTGCAAAAAATCGCTACTTCATTTGGCAGTGTATTTAAGGACAAACAGCGGCCGGAAGGCATATCCACGAGTTCCGCTCCGTTGTAATAAATCATTGGGCCTTCAAGTTCAAGCTCTTTACGGTAATCTTCTGCGGAAAGCAGGCTGCGTCCGGTTGCCAGCATTATTTTTAGTGAACGTTTTTTACAGGCTTTAATTACAGAAACTGTTTTTTTTCCGAGAGTTGAATCTGGAAGAAGCAGGGTTCCGTCAAGGTCGGTAACGATTAAGGAAATCTTTTTTGGATTAAAATTCATTTAGTACCTTCTTCCAAACATCATTTTAAACGGATTGCGCTGCCAGCGTATAAAAAAGTACATTACGCCGGCAAGGAATCCAAAAAGATGTGTCGTGTGAGAAATTCCATCGACTGCGCCAAATATGCCCGAAAAAAGTTCTATTGCAGTAAAAACAATTACCATTACCGGCGCGCGCAATGGCAAAATTCCCCAAAAATAAATATACGAGTTTGGAAAATAAGCGGCATAAGCGAGCTGGACGGCAAAAAGCGCGCCGGAGGCTCCCATTAAAAACGGATTTGTACCGCTAAGCACATAAATACAAAATGAAATCAAACCCGCAAAGATTCCTGTTATCATATAGTAAAGAACAAATTCTTTGCTGCCAATATAACGTTCAAGCGCAGTTCCAAAAAGAAACAGGGCAAGCATATTAAAAAGAATATGAGAAATACTTCCATGAACAAACATATAAGTTATAAACTGCCAAAACATTTTACCGTAAATAACCTGTAGAGGATTAAGGGCAAAAAGTTTGTAAATATAATAAGTATTAAAAATATACTGCATTATAAACACAAGCACATTTATACAGATAAGAATAAGCGCGGCATTAGAGTAAGTATAACGAAAAGGTTTGCGAATAAAATTCATACTTATAATTTCTCCTAAAAAATACAGTTCTTAAAGCGCCGCCATACAGCAGCCTAATCACGTTTAAGATACCATAGCGATTCGTTTCTCCCTAACGGATTGCAGCGCGGCTTTAAGCGAGCGGCTGTCTTCAGTTTGAATGTATGATTTGATTTTATCAAGCGAAACTTCAAAGGCGTCAATATGGGCAATAAGCTCAGATTTATTTGCCAAAAAAAGTTCAGTCCATAACGGCGCGTTTATCATTGCTATTCTGGTTAAATCTTCATAACTGCCGCCGCCAAACGCGGTAATTTCGGTGTCCTCCGCGCTGTCTACCAGTGCCGAGGCAATAACATGGCAGAGCTGGCTGGTAAACGCTACTTTGTGGTCGTGCGCGTGAAATGTGGCTTCAGTTATCCGCGCAAATCCCAGTTTTAGCACAAGCTCTTTAAAGAAAGTTAAATTTTCCGGCTTATTGGACGGAAGAGGCATTAAAATATAATTTCGTCCTTTAAATATTGAAGCATCTGCATAAGAAAACCCTTCTTTTTCGCTTCCCGCCATAGGATGTCCGCATATAAAATCAACGTCATCTCTTAAAATTGAAGGAAGCGCCCGCATTAATGCCGATTTTACACCGGAAATATCTGTTACAATGCTATTGCATTTAAAATCGGCGCGTCTTTTTCGTAAAAACTCAATACTTGCTTTGGGATAAAGGCATAAAATTACAAAATCACACTGAGAAAGCATATTTGCCGCGTTTTCCGGCGTAAAACCTTCGTCAATTTCGCCTGAATCCTGCGCCTTTTCAAGAATTTTTGCGTTTGTGTCCAGAGCTAAAATACGTTTAGGCCGTAATTCGGCAGGTAAAAGCGCCAGCGCCTTGGCAAAAGAACCGCCCATAAGCCCCAGTCCTGCAATTCCAATAGTTTTAAACATGAATACCTATCGCTTCCCGAATCAAATCTGTAAGCGACTTACGTCCTTCAATGTGCCCTTCAAGCGGAGGAACCTCTACAATCAGCGGATATTTACCCGAAAGCTGCCATTCAACAAGCGTATCTCCAAGCAAGTCTGCGATTTTCTCGCTTAAAATAAGGATTTTACAACTTTGAGAACAGGTGATCTCGGAAAAAGCGCTTGCCGCATCGTCTGCGCCGGTAACTTCTCTGCCCTGGACACCGACAAAACGGAACGCCATTACAAGTTCATTTTCGCCTAAAAAATAATAGTCCACTAGAGAATTAGTATTAAAAGCGCAACCAAAAACCCCCAAAGACAGATGCCTTCCGCAAGTCCGACAAACGGCATTGCCTTGCCGGAAAGTTCGGCGTTTTCGCTCATTGCGCCCATTGCTGCCGAACCAATATGCCCTACGGCAATTCCGCCTCCGATACAGCTAAAACCCACGGCAAGCGCCGCGGCAAAATATTTTATGTTACTGCCAATGGCATTGGAACCGCCTGCTTCTTGCGCAAAAAGCGTAACAGGAAGAACCAAACAACAAATGCCCATAAAAAACCGCTTCATTATTAATTACTCCTATATCCTACACTATAGTTTTAAAACAATTCTAAAGTCAAGCCTGCATTTTTGTTACAGGTTTTAATCATAAATACAGCACAAATTATAAGGTGTCCGGAGAGTCGAGAGCGGCCGGCAAACGCATGGTTGTTTCCATATAACCTGAAGAACGTTTTTTTACATCGATGCCGAGCAGGGCATATCCTTCTTTTTCCTGTAAATTAAAGCTGAAAATACGTACAGGGTCCTGCGGCGAAAGTCCTGCTTCATCGGCTACAGAGCCGCGTACTACACGTTTAATAAGGTATTGCGGCGTCCAAAAACTGCCTCCTGCCGGAGAAAGTACAAGTCCAAAAAGCGCCGCGGCTATGCGCTCGCGTGAATCGGTTTTTGCGGCTTCGGCAAGAGGCGTAACAGGCCGCTGCGCTGTTTGAAGTATGTATTTTTTACCATCACTTGTTTTTAGCGCTACAAGTTCGCCCGGTTCATCAGAAAAAAGACGGTCTTGCAGGGCGGCAATAAGCTCTCCTTGCGGAGCAGTTATTTTTTCGCCGTTTAATGATTCAATAAAAACCCCTTCCGCAACGGATTGCTCGGCGGCGGGTGTAAGCGGCGCAACATAAATAATTTCCGCGCCTTCGCGTGTTTGCGCAAGGGTAAGTCCAAGCCAGGGACGGATAGACTTTCCGCCTTTTAACATTGCAGGAAGCGCTGCGGCAAGCCGTTCCGCGGGAACGGCGAAATTTAGACCTTCAAACTGTTCTACGCCGGCAAAAACAATGCCTACAAGCCGCCCATGAGTGTCAATAACAGGCCCGCCTGAATTACCGTGGTTTACAGCGGCGTCAATCTGAATCACATCTCCAATTTGCAAAAAACGCCTGCCGCGCGCCGAAACGATACCGGAAGTTACTGTTTTTTCAAGTCCGCCGGGAGAACCAATGGCAAGCACTGTTCCGCCAACCTGGGGCACAATGCGGTCAACGACAGAAAACACATATTCGGGCGTTATTTCGGCTTTTATTAACGCTAAATCCATTGTTTTATCCCAGCCAATTACTTTTGCGGGGACACGGGGGCTTGTTGAATCGCCGGTACGAATTGAAAGCCGCGAATAACCTTTATATGAGGGGTCAACTTCGCTTGATATAACATGATAATTTGTGATAAGTAGTCCGCCGGAATCTACAAAAAATGCCGAGCCTAAAACGCGGTCGGGGCTGCCCATTCCATGTTCAACACGGATGCCACGGTCAACAAGTACCGTTGCGACGCCTTTTACCATTTCGCTTGTGGAATCCGTACCTTCCGCAAAAGCGCGAAGCGGCGAAGGCACTGTTATTCCGCCTTGTTTGTCTATTGCCGTTAAAAAGAAATTCGCCGTTCGCCGCTGATGGGCTTTAACCGAATGTTCAAGAAAAACGAGCGCGTCTTGCGGTGAAAGCGGTTTTAAATTATGAGATTGAACAGCGGCAAGAAACGCCTGGAGTTCTTTGCCGTCAGAGAGGTAGTCTTTGGCCGCCTGAATTAATATTTCCGGTTCCTGGCCTGTCTTTTCTACAAACACGCCAAGTACGGCAAGTGAGCGTGATAATGAAGCGGCTACGTCCCATTTCTTTTCGTTTATTGCGTTAATCTGTAATTCCAAAATTGCGTTTTTAGAGATTTCGTATAGCTTATTAAGCCGGGCATCTGTTTCGTCCTGGTTTTCTACAGTGGCATTTTTTTCGTTATATACAGACTTATAAACGCCAATAAGGTGAATTGCTTTTAACGGTTCGCTTTGCGCGTATTTTTCGATTTCTTCAAGCCGCACCATATTTGCAGTTTTTGGCGGTGTAAGGCGTTTTTCGGCGGTATCCCGTGTTGCGCATGAAGTAAACGTTAATACGGTAAAGACTATGAAAACATTGTATTTAGCCCTCATATCAACAACCATACAAAAAAACTGCGTTAAATTCTAGTGTATCGCGGCCTGCGCGTTTTGCGCAGCCCGCGGCCGGCGATAATGCCGCGCCCTGCAAAAGCGCTTTGCGCTTTTGCAGGCTGCCTCGCAGGCGTGGGTATGCTTTGCCGGCAAAG
>JAIRPU010000183.1 GCA_031256815.1 Spirochaetaceae bacterium | reverse complement strand
TTTTGTTTGTTTGCTGCATAAGAAACGCTTCAATTTCGTCATGTTTTGCTATTGCGGCGTCAACCGCCTGGCTTGACCCTGTTTTATACGCGCCGGCGTTTATCATGTCTTCCACGTCGTTGTAATCGGAAATAAGACGGCGAAGCGCCCCGGCCGCTTTTTTTGTCTGTTCGCCGGATACATCGTTTGAAAGCCGCGAAATACTTTGAAGCACATCTATGGCAGGGTAATGACCGCGCGCGGCAAAGCGGCGCGACAGCACTATATGCCCATCCAAAATTCCGCGTACATTATCCGAAACAGGCTCGTCCATATCGTCTCCATCCACAAGCACCGTATAAAAAGCGGTTATTGAACCCTTGTCCGAATTGCCGCTGCGTTCAAGCAATTTTGGCAGGGCGTCAAAAACAGAAGGCGTGTAGCCGCGCTGCGCCGGCGCTTCGCCTGTAGAAAGGGCAATTTCGCGCTGGGCGCGGGCAAAGCGCGTTACTGAATCAAACAATAAAAGCACATCCATACCCATATCCCTAAAGTATTCGGCGCAGGCGGTAGCGATTGACGCGCCCCTAAGCCTTGCAAGCGCGCTTTGGTCGCCTGTGGCAACTACCAGAACAGAGCGGCTAAGCCCCTCCTCTCCAAGATTATTTTCGATAAAATCGTTCAACTCCCGTCCGCGCTCACCTATCAACGCGATAACGTTTACATCCGCCTGGGTGTTTCGCGCCATCATCCCCTGAAAAGTCGATTTTCCAACGCCTGAACCGGCAAAAACTCCAAGCCGCTGCCCGCGCCCTGTGGCGAGCAGCGCGTCAATCGCGCGGATACCGGTAACCATTCGTTTTTTTATTGAAGGGCGGGAAAGCGCGGGCGGCGGAGCAGTTATTGCCGGATAGTTTGATGCGGCGGCAATATGCCCTTTGCCGTCGATAGGCTCGCCTGTCGGGCCAAGCACACGCCCCAAAAGCAGGGGAGAGCAGGCCACGGAAAGCAGAGAACCTGTTGCTTTTACACGGCAGCCCGCCTCTATACCGGTGGTTTCATCATAGCACATGAGCTGCACAACGCCGTTTCCGGCAATTCCTACAACTTCGGCGCGAATCTCGCGCGCCGGATTCCGCAAATAAATTATGCAAACTTCGCCCATAATCGCCTGCGGGCCATGGCTTTCTATTAGAAGTCCCTGAATACGGAAAACATAGCCTACGCATTTTATAGGGTCTGTTTCGCGCGCCGCTTCAAGATATTTTGCAAATTGACTGTCCATTAAAGCGCCTTTTGTTTCATAGGAGAGAGTTCAAGTATACGCGATTCAAGTTCCGCAAACTGGCTTGCTATTCTTGCGTCAATCTCGCCAAAGTCAGTTTGGACAACACAGCCGCCGGAATCTACTGAACTATCTTCTAAAATCTGAATATTGCCCGGGCCTTCAATAAGTTTTGTAAATTCTTCTATTTGTTCAGTAGCAAGTTTTAAATCGGCAAGATTTACTTTTACAATCGCCTTGCCTTTGGTTTTTATTTTAGACAGCGCCTCTTTTATATTTTCTACGACAATGCCGCGTTGATTTTCGGAGATGGTTTTAATCACTTTACGCGCTACTATTAATGTAAGTTCGATAATGTCCCTTTCCGCTTCGGCAAGCACTTCGGCGCGTCTGTCCTGCAAGCGTTCAAGAACAGTTTGAGTTCTTGCCGCAAGCCGTTTTACTTCAAGGAAACCTTCTTCGTAACCGGCGGCGCGGCCTTTATGATGCCCCTCAGATTCGGCGGCTTTTATTGTTTCGTCCCGTTTTGCTTCAGCTTCGCTTATTATGGCGCCTGCGCGCAGCTCCGCTTCGTTAATGATTTTTTCGGATTCTTCACGCGCTTTTTGCAGAAGCTCTTCCGCTTCGTTTTTTGCCGAAGACACGCACAACTCGGCCTCGTTTTTTGCGTTTTCGTTTAATGTTTCTGCTTCGCTGTGCGCCGCGTTAATTATATCAACGCGCTCTTTTTCGATTTCCGTCCTGCGCTGTTCGATTTCTGCCTGAAGTTCAGCCGGATTAGGCCCTGCGAATATTGAATCGTCCGCGTTATCCGGCGTTTCTTCCAATTCCGGTTTTCCCAATTCCGGAAAAGGAGGCTCCAAAATAACTTTAGAATTAGCAAGCGCTATTTCACCATGCCTGTATACTGCTTTTGCCACTTTATACCTTCATTCATTAATCGTCCTAATTATGAAGTAAAATAAATAAAATCGCTACACGGGCATTGCCAAAAAACCAATTTGGTCAAAAAAGGGCGGTGAGGCGCGGAAAAAACGGCAATAACAGGGTGATGTTTTTTATTCCTGTTTTTTAAATTAAATAACGTCATTTTCGCCAAAAAACACGGCTTTGGCGGTTTCGCTTTCTATCCATTTTAGAATATTCCGGTTAAACTCTTTTGCCGAATTATAGCCCATGTTTTTAAGGCGCTCGTTCATTGCGGCGGTTTCTATTACGATGCTTATATTACGGCCTGGTTTTACCGGAATATCAAGACGGGGAATGTCAACGCCAAGAATGTTCATATAGACATCTTCTATTCCTATACGGTCGTAATTTTTAACCGCGTCCCATTCTTCAAGAACGACAATGAGTTCAACTTTTTTTCTGTCTCTTATGGCGCTAACGCCAAAAAGGTGAGTTATATTTATTACGCCAATTCCGCGTATTTCCATGTGGTGGCCTATAATTTTATTTGCGCCTGAGCCTAAAAGCACGTTGCCGTTTATGCAGTGAATTTCAACTACATCATCCGCCACAAGCCTGTGTCCGGCTTTTATGAGTTCCAAAGCTGTTTCGCTTTTTCCAACGCCGCTTTCTCCCATTATCAAAATGCCAATACCATAAACTTCAACCAGCACTCCGTGTATGCTTTTTTGCGGCGCGAATATTGTTGAAAGTATCCGTAAAAGGCGTATAACAAGTTCGGTGGTATCAAGCGTTGTAATTAAAACAGGGCAGCCGCTTTTTTCGGCTTCGTTAAGAAAGAAGTCTTCTATTTCCTGTCCATAACAAGAAATACAGCAAGGTATTTGATAGGAAAAGAATTTTTGAATTGTAAGCAGCAGTTCTTTTCTTTCTTTTTTCTGAATAAAAGTCATTTCACCGCGGCCAAGCACCTGAATTCTCTCTTGGGCGAACACTTCAAAAAAACCTGAAAGCGCAAGTCCTGGCCGGTTTATTTCCGGCACTTTAATTTCACGCGACAGCCCGCGGCGTCCGGCTACGCAGCGCAAATTAAGCGCGTTATGCTCTTTTAAATCGAGATCTATGAGATCCAGAACCGTAAAACGATTTGACTTCATTGCTCCAGTTTAGCACAAATGCTTTTCAAAAGCTAGTAGTTCGCGTTTGCCGCGCGGCCGGCAGCGCTCTACGAGCCGTCGCAGGCGACCGCGCTGCGTCCGCGCAGCAAAAAAGCCCGCCGCAAAGCGGACGGGCTTTTTTAAGAAAACCGGCTTGCACCCCCAAGCCCCGCCGCATAAAGCGGGGCGTGAGGCAAGAGCGCGTTTCAAACAGCCTTAAGGCTATTTGACACAGAAAGCTGGGACGCAGCCGCCTATAGCAGTCGCAACGTTGGAGTAGGCAATACCGGTGGAGTTGACACGGCAATACGACGACGCGTTAGAATAATCGGGGGATGCTTCCAGTTGATAATAGCTTGTTATCCTCTTATCATCGCTATCGTAATACTCAAAACGGCCCTGATTGGCGCTTGTCTCGTAAGTGCTGCTGCTATTCGTGTTACTGCCGAACATCTCCCACTCTGTTGGCAGCCAGAGTTCGTCTTCTATTGTGTCCGCCCCTGTCGCGCCGCTTCCACCATTAGCCACCCTGCGGCTTACAGGCCACACAACGGCATCCGGCACTCCTGAGGTCTTAAGAGCGTCCCAGTAGCTGCCGGTAAGG
>JAIRPU010000157.1 GCA_031256815.1 Spirochaetaceae bacterium | reverse complement strand
TTCGTCCAGCGCCCATGCTTCTTCTTCGGTCATTCTTGCCATAATCGTCTCCTACAGCCCAAGCTGTTTCTTAAAACTCTCGCGCAGTTTCATTGCGTGAAAGATAATGATATGGTCATCGTCAACCGGGTTATACATGACTTCAAGAGGATTCAAATTCCGGTCAAAACCGATGACGGCATATTTTTCGGGAAGCTCGCCCACCGAAGCGTCATAGATTCTGGTCTTGTAGGCGTGGCGAATATCCGCCTCACTGATACCATGACTAAACGCCGACTCGGTAAACTCAACGATAACGTCCACACCCACATTCTACCGCAAAAGCGGTTCTGGGGCAACACATAATAACATAACGTCAGCAATTCTTAATCGGAATTGCTGCATACAAAGGGTTTGACAAAGACAAGGAGGCGTGTCATATTTATTGTAGATGTTATATAACATCTGGACAGCCTTTGAAGGCTTTTATTAATCGGCCGGTTTTGCGCCGCATGGAGGAGTTATGCCGGAATGGCTTAACAACGCGATATTTTACGAAATTTATCCACAATCGTTTCTGGACACAAACGGGGACGGCATTGGGGATTTTGAAGGTATAATCCAAAAGCTCGACTACATAAACGGCCTGGGCTGCAATGCCCTGTGGCTGAATCCATGTTTTGATTCGCCATTTAAAGACGCAGGTTACGATGTACGGGACTACAAAAAAACCGCGCCCCGTTACGGAACAAATGACGACCTGAAGCGGCTTTTTTCCGAAGCGCACAAGCGTAAAATGCGGGTGCTTCTGGACCTTGTGCCCGGGCATACAAGCGAAGAACACCAGTGGTTTATCGAAAGCAGTAAGGCTTGCCCCAAAGAATACCGGGACCGTTATATCTGGACTGACCACTGTTTTAAAACTACGCAGGGCATAGGCTTTATCGCCGGCGAAGCGGAACGCGCCGCAGCATATATTATCAATTTTTTTAAATGCCAGCCTGCGTTGAACTACGGCTGGTTTAAACCCGCAGAAAACTGGCAGCTTCCTATGGATCATCCCGGCCCGGCAGCCACGCGGGAAGCCCTTAAAGACATAATGCGTTTCTGGCTGGATGCGGGCTGCGACGGCTTTAGAGTGGATATGGCCATGTCTCTTGTAAAAGGCGATGACGGAGAGCGGAGCGGAACTTCGATGCTGTGGCGCGATATTCGCGCCATGCTGGACAGAGACTACCCTGACGCAGCGATTGTCTCCGAATGGAGTTATCCCAAACAGGCGATTGCCGCAGGATTTCACGCTGACTTTTTTTTGGATTTTGCTCCCAATTCCGGCGGCTTTAAGAGCCTGTTCCGCGACTACGAGCTTACCTCTGACAACGTTATTTCAGGTGAAGACAAAAGCTTTTTTAAAAAAGGCGCAAAGCACAATATCAAAAAGTTTGTAGATGAATATATTTACCATTACGAGGCGACCAAACATTACGGCTACATAAGCCTTGTAACCGGAAATCACGATATTGTGCGTATGCGTGGCAGCCTTTCAACAGAGGAGATTGCTTTAGCTTACGCCTTTATATTTACGATGCCGGGCGTTCCCTTTCTCTATTACGGAGACGAAATTGGAATGCGCTATATAAATGTGCCTACCAAAGAAGGCGGCTACTACCGCACCGGTTCGCGTACGCCGATGCAGTGGAAGGCCGGAGCCAACCTCGGTTTTTCGGCGGCGGCGGCAGACAAGCTCTACCTGCCGGTGGACAGAGCGGCGGACGCGCCCACTGTGGAAGCGCAGGAAAAAGACCCGGCATCGCTTTTGAATACGGTTAAGGCGTTAATTGCCCTTAGGCGCGCCGAAAAAGATTTGGGCGCGCTGCCCAACTTCAGTGTTATATACGCCGAAAGCGGCCGGATGCCATTTGTGTACCGGCGCGGCTCTCTTCTGGTTGCGGTTAACCCTTCGGGCGAATGTGCGAAGGCCGCCGTTCCCCAGACGATTGCGGGAAGCCCCCTTTACGCCATAGGGAACTGTTCCGCCGCAAACGGCGAATGTAGTATGGATGCGCAAAGTTTTGGCGTATGGAGGCTTGCGCAGTAAATAAAAAAATTACGAATGGGCTATTCATTCATATTTTAAGTATTGTACAATTATTTTTCAGGAGGATTACATGAAAAAGTTAATGGTAATTGCCGCAGTATTTGCGGTTATTATGACTGTGGGCTGCTCTAAAAAGAGCGGTAAAGATTATGACATCTATTGGTTTAACGCAAAAGGCGAAAACGCAGCGCAGGTAGACGCGCTGGCAAAAGCCTACGAAACAGAGACCGGTGTAAAGATAAAAACCTTTTCTATCGGTGCCGGAACTGAACAGAACCAGCCCATGATGACGGAGATGAATTCAAAAAATCCGCCAACGATTTTTTCCTTGCAGGGGATTAACACTCTTGCCATGTGGCTTGAAGGCGGTTATGTGCAGGATTTTTCCCAGGTGGAAAACAATCCCGCCTTTACAAAACTAGCCAACAACATCGGGCAGGATTTACGGCTTACGCTGGGAGGAAGCACAAACTACGGTATTCCCTACAATGTTGAAGGCTACGGATATATAGTCGACAAAAAAATGCTTGGCGACCTTTTCGGCCTTTCTGATGTTATGCCGCTGATTGACGACATAAAAGGCGCAACCTATACGGAATGGGAAGGTTTTGTCAATGCAATTGACGCATGGATAAAGAGTCCGTCCGCGTCTGCCGTTAAACTTAACGGAAAATCATATAATCTCGCGTCGGCAAAAACTGACCTTAGCGGCAGGTTGAACGGCGTGATCGTCCTAATGGGCGCGCAGCGCTGGACTTACGGCGACCACTTCGTCAACGTTGCCCTAAACGCGACATTCGCTACAGTTAATGACGCCCTCAACGCAACAGAGGCACAGGTGCGCCTTATACGCGGGCCTATGCTGGCGTACGCTAAAGCGCTTGATTTTAAGACGCGCCATCTGGCGGGAAAAAACGGGCCGGCGCAGCGCGGGCAGGATTTGGTGTCCGATGCAAACTTTGGGTATGACCAAACGGTGCAGATATTTGCCGAAGGAAAAGCGCTTCTGCTTAAACAGGGAAACTGGGCATACAACAACATTGCCGCAGTAGACAAGGACGCTGCCGGAAGGCTCTACTTCCTGCCGGTTAAGATGCCTTTTACCCAGGCTGACATTACCGTACCCGGCATGACTATCGAAAAAATGGAAAGATCAATTCCGGTCTTTGTTCCCAATTATTACGCTGTTAACGCCATGTGCCCGGAAGAGGAAAAGCAAAAAGCATACGACTTCCTGGTGTGGATGAATACCTCACCCACAGGGCAGAAGTTTATTGTGGACGATATGGCATTTATCCCATACAACGCCGACCCTGCGGTAACCCAGGTTCCAAATTCTCTTGGCAACAGTATTCTTGATTACATGAAGCATGGAGATACCATAGGCGACCGCTACCACGGCGCTCCCGGAACCTGGCCTGGAGACAATCTGGGTGCGTTTATCATGGAACGTTATCTGGTAAAACCGGACTGGAGCGTGGCCGACTATGACATCATTGCCGATTTTGCCGTAAACAAATGGATTGAACTGCTCGGCAGCAGCAGATAGGGGTATACCCCTGGGGCTGTCGCAAAACAACTGCCGTCAGGCTTGATTTTGCGGCAGTTCTGCGCTTTCTAAAGCTTAATATCCTGTAAACCAATATTGCAGTTTTAAAGCACAGTTTTTTGAAGTATTTGACAAATGATTTGACCGGCTTATTTTTATAATTTTAAGGAGTGATTTATGGCGGATCTTGAAAACGGAATCAAACGTAAAACCGGATTTCGCACTTTAAACAGAAAAAGAACCATCTATGAACGGTGGTTTTGGCCATTTATCATGCCTGCGATGATTCTGTTTTTAGTGGTCATTGTTGTTCCTTTTGTTGTCGGCCTCTTCAACTCTTTTACAGGCTGGAGAGGCACATACTATTTTGACCCAATTTCCAGAACCAGAGCAGCTTCGGCTTTTGGCGCTATGGTGGGTTTTGCCAACTTCAAATCCGCTCTTACGGATAAAAACTTTATGTCGGCTCTGTGGTATACCGTCCGCTATACCTTTGTTGCCGTCATATCAATCAACGTTGTTTCCCTTTGTCTTGCCCTGCTTGTAAACAGGGTTACCGGCATAGTTTCCAGGCTTTTACGGACTATTTTTCTAATGCCGAATATGCTCGGCGCGCTCGCGCTGGGATTCATCTTTCAGTTTATATTTCAGATTATCTTTACAGACATGATTTTTGGGCCGGAAGGCATCGTACACATTGAAGCGCTGCGTTATATGACTCAGGACAGCGTAAAAGCGCTCTTTGCCCTTGTTATGCTGACAACCTGGCAGTCCGCCGGCTACATGATGCTGATTTACATAGCGGGGTTAAATACTATCCCCAAAGACTATTACGAAGCTGCCAGTCTGGACGGGGCATCTCCTTTTTACACATTTTGGAAGATAACTGTTCCACTCCTCATGCCGTCTTTCACTATCGTATTCTTCCTTACGCTTTCCAACAGCTTCAAACTGCTTGACCAAAATGTCGCCTTAACCGATGGCAACTTTGATACCCGAATGCTTGCCTATCAAATTCTAAGAACGGTACGGGACACAAACCCGCCGGATTACGGCAAGGCACAGGCACAGGCGGTTATTTTCTTTGTGATTGTTGCGGCAATCAGTCTTACCCAAGTTTATTTTACAAAGAAAAAGGAAATAGACACATGAATTATGTTTTATTTTTGGGCAAGCGGTCTTGCTGCCGCATGGTTTATATGATTGGGAGGCTGCCATGAACACAGATATAAACAGAAACTATTTTCTGCGCAGACGGCTTGGAACAGTTGTTTGCATGGCGGTTTTGATTGTTTGGGCGCTTATTACGTTTGCCCCGATATTTCTGCTGATAATTAACTCATTTAAGCCGAATACAAGCATAGTCGGCAATCCTGTTGCCATGCCGGAAAACTTTGACTTTCAGTACATCATCAGTGCGGCAAATCAGATGCATTTTCTCAAATCAATAGGATGGACATTCCTCATTACCACCGTATCGCTGATACTGATAGTGCTTGTTTCTTCCGCGGCGGCCTGGATGCTGGCGCGTAATAAAACAAAGCTTTCAAGTTTGATTTTTATGGCTTTTGTCGCCGCCATGCTTATACCTTTTCAGGCGATAATGTACCCTCTGATTCAGTTTTTTGACGGAATGGGGCTTAAAAACATACCCGGTCTTATCGTTATGTACGGCGGTTTTGGGCTTTCCATGTCGATATTTTTGTATCACGGATTTGTAAAAAGCGTTCCAAGGGCAGTGGAAGAAGCGGCAATTATTGACGGCTGTAATGTATTCCAGCTTTTTTTCTTTGTATCCATGCCGCTTTTAAAACCGATTACAATCATGGTAATCATTACCAACGCCATGTGGATATGGAACGATTACCTTTTACCCTTCCTTGTTATTGGAAATTCAGAAAACAAAACGCTGGTTCTTGCCCTGTATTTCTCCCGCATTTTAGCCGGACAGTACGGAAATCCATGGCAGCTTATTTTTCCGGCAGTGTTTATAACCATAGCGCCCATGATTGTCGCGTTCATTGCCCTGCAAAAATACATTGTAAAGGGAATTAACGCGGGTGCGGTTAAAGATTAAGGTTAAAAATTAAATGGAGTAGTATTATGGCACAGGTAGAACTTAAAAACATTAGCAAAATTTACGAAGGCAGTGATGTTCCTGCTATGGAAAATGCGAACATTACTGTTAGCGACAAAGAATTTGTCGTGTTTGTCGGCCCCTCTGGCTGCGGAAAATCAACAACGCTTAGAATGATTGCCGGTCTTGAAGATATTAGCAGCGGAGAACTGTTCATTGACGGGAAAAAGATGAATGATGTTCCTCCAAAAGACCGCGATATAGCTATGGTCTTTCAAAATTACGCTTTGTATCCACACATGACCGTATACGACAACATGGCTTTTGCCCTTAAAATGAAAAAGACGCCCAAAGATGAAATTGAACGGCGCGTCCGCGGGGCGGCGAAAATTCTTAACATAGAACAGTTCCTTAACCGTAAACCAAAGGCGCTTTCCGGCGGGCAGCGTCAGCGGGTAGCCGTTGGACGTGCCATTGTCCGCGACCCTAAAGTGTTTCTTTTTGATGAACCGCTTTCAAATCTGGACGCCAAGCTCCGTGTTACAATGCGCGCCGAAATTTCCGCCCTGCACCACAGGCTTCAGGCAACAATGATATACGTTACCCACGACCAGGTAGAGGCCATGACGATGGCTAACCGTATTGTCGTGTTCAATGTCGGCAAGGTTCAGCAGATTGGCGCGCCCTTGTACCTTTACAATCATCCTGTCAATAAATTTGTTGCCGGTTTTATAGGTTCGCCGCCCATGAACTTTATCCGTTTGCAGGTTACAGAAGAAGGCGGACGGATTGTTTTAGATGAGGGAAGTTTTAAATTACGTCCCGCAGATGAACACGAGCAATATCTAAAAACTTATGCGGGTAAAGAAGTCTATTTTGGCATACGCCCCGAAGATTTAAGCTACGCCGAATCCGCCGGCGCGGAAGGGATTATGCCGCTTGGCGTAAGCGTTATTGAACCGCTCGGTTCAGAAACTACGCTGTGGCTGCGTTCTGAAAAAGGCGAAGAACTAATCGCAAAAACAGGCCCCGACCGTATTTTTAAGATTGACGAAAAGGCAAATTTTACGCCCTGCATGAAAAAGGCACATTACTTTGACATTAAAACAGAAATGTCAATTCTGCCTTTGCCGGAATAGTTGTCCGCCGGCATTAGCCGGAACGTTTTTTAGCTTTTGGTAAAAAACACCGGACAATACACAGCACAAACCGCAGCGGAAGCGGTTCCATGCGGCCGGCAACCTGTTTTAATAATTTGCGAACAGGTAAATGCTGAGGGCAATGTCCTTCGCATTTACCACATTCAACACAAATTCGCGGGCTGCGCGGTGTTCTGCTTACTATCGCGGTACTGGTAATATACTGATGCATTCCTACTGTAAAATTTTGCACAAAGCTTGCATTATATGAGGCAAAACAGCCTGGAATATTTATGTTTTTTGGACAGGGCATACAATAATTGCATCCGGTACAGTTAATTTTATATGCGCTGTTAAATATTCCGGTTACTTTATTATATGCCTCTATTTCTGCTCCGGTTAATGGACGAAAATCATTGGCACTGCGAATATTTTCTTCCATTTGTGTAACGGTATTCATCCCGCTTAATACACAGGTTACTTCATCCTGATTCCAGAGCCAGCGAAGCCCCCATGCCGCAGGCGTTAAAGATGAATCCGCTTCTGCAAATACCCCGACCGCTTCTTTGGGCAGGCCTGTGGCAAGCTTCCCTCCAAGAAGCGGCTCCATTATTATAACCGGAATTTGTTTTTTGGCAGCGGCTTTTAATCCTTCTTTGCCGGCCTGAAAATTTTCATTGGAATAATTGTATTGTATTTGGCAAAAATCCCATTTGCGCATTTCAAGTATTTTAAGGAATTCTACGCCGGAACCATGAAAAGAAAATCCTGCCTGTTTTATTTTGCCCTGCTTCTTTTTTTCATCAATCCACTGTTCTATTCCCCATTCCAGAAATTGTTCCCACTGGACTGTATCGGTTATCATGTGCATTAAATAATAATCAATATAATCTGTCTGCAGGCGTTCAAGCTCTTTATTAAAGAATTTGTCAAAATCATCCGGTTTTTTACACATAATCAATGGCAGTTTTGTGGCAATAAAAACCTGCCCGCGTTTTTTGTGTTTTGCAAGAATTTTCCCCAGTGTTTCTTCGCTGTTTGGGTATATATAGGCGGTATCAAAATAATTTACGCCATTATCAATGGCAGTTAGAATCATTTGTTCTGTTTCGCCCGCATTTCTTGAAAAACGCATACAGCCAAGACCAAGTATTGACAATTTGTTTCCTGAAATTTTATCTTCCCGGTACTGCATTTTAAACCTGCCGTTTTTGTTTGAATTTAATTCATTTTTATCAATTTCTATACGTTTTTTCATGGATTGTCAAGTATTTTGTACACTCTGCCGCATAAGCACTTGACACTATTTCGGCGTTATGTTTTATTTTAACTTACTCTAGTCTGAAATATTGAGATTAGCTTTATTAGGAGTACCATTTGACTACAGAAGATATTATTGACCGCCTGCGCGAGCTGCAGGATGTATTATGCCGTAAAATTGCACTTGAACGTGAAATAATAGAGATTCCAAAATCGCTTTCATCCCAGGAAGAGCTTGTTCTCAGACTTAAACAGAATTACATCGCCAGGAATGAGGAGTATGTGGAATGCCGCCAGCGCGAAAGCGAGTTCCGCAATATGTTGTTACAGGCGGAAAGCGAACGCGAAAAAGCCGAAAAAAAAATGGATTCTATAGAAACTCAAAGAGAATACGAAGCGCTGGATAAAGAAATTAAAGATGCCGCGAACAAAGAACATAATTACAGACGGGATTTGCAGCTTGCGGAGCAAAAGGTTGCAGCGCTTAAAACGGACATGGACGCCAACAAAGAGCTTGTAGACCAACAGGCAGCCGAACTTGCGGAACGGAAAATTTCTATAGAAGAAGAACTCTCCGAGCGTAACAATCAGCTTTCCGAAATTATCAACGAAGAAAAAAAGCTCACCGCCAATCTTGACCCGGAATTGATTTTTAAATTCGAGCGCATAATTCGCAAAAAAGGCGGACGTGGCATTGTTGCCGTCCGCGGCGGCGTTTGCAACAGCTGCCACATGATACTGCCCGTGCAGTTTGCCAATGCGGTGCGGCTTGGAAGCGGGGTGCTTTCCTGCCCCTACTGTTCCAGCATACTTTACTACGAAGAAATTGCCGAAGGCGAAGAAGACTTTTTCAACGAAGAGCTTGCCGGCAGTCTTGTTGACCTTGACAACATTGAAGATGATGAATTTGAAGAAGACGAAGAATTTGAGGAATTTGAAGAAAAACTAAGCGCCGAAGCCGAGGAATAAGCTTCTGTGAGACGCGCCGTTGATATTTTATCCGAGGCGCCAAACGAGCTTTTAAACTGCATTTCACCGGCGCGTTACGTTGGCGGAGAATTCAACCCCAAAGCAAAAAGTAACGCGCTGTTACAAACAGTTTTCGTATTTCCTGACCTTTACGAAATTGGAATGTCGAATAACGCGTTAAAGATCATTTACAACCGAATAAATGAGCTTGATGACGTATCTTGCGACCGCGCTTTTGCGCCTGCGCCGGATTTTGAAGCCTTGCTTAACAAAAAAAACATACCGCTTTACGCGCTGGAAACAGGGCTTGTGCTGCGCGAAGCGGATTTGCTTCTTTGGACGCTATCATACGAATTATGCGCCACAACGATTCTTGCAATGTTAAAGACATCGCAAATACCATTACACGCCTCACAGCGCGGGACAGACAGCCCAATATTAATTGCCGGCGGCCCCTGTGTTTCAAACCCATTACCTTTTTCGCCTTTTTTTGACGCTTTTTGGATAGGCGAAGCGGAAGGAACAACGCCCGGCGTCAAGCCGGCAAACGCCGCCTGTGGAAACTTTTTCGAGCTTCTCTGCGAATTACGGGAAGCAAAAAAACGCGGGGCCGAACGCAGCGCGCTGCTTGAAATTATAAACGCGCATCCTGCTGTATGGACAACGGCAAAACCGCAGGCGCGGCGTGCCATAAACTTAAACTTTGGAAAAACGGCGGAGCCGGCGGCGATTTTTCCTCTGCCATCCATGCGTATTGTTCAACAGCATGGCACGGTAGAGATAATGCGCGGCTGCCCGAATGGCTGCCGGTTTTGCCATGCCGGTATTTGGTACAGGCCTGCACGGCAAAAAAAAGCTGAGTTTATAGAAGCGGAGGTGGAAGCGCTTGTGCGTGAAGGCTTTCGTGAAATTAGTCTTGCTTCGCTTTCGTCAGGCGATTACGATGATTTAGAGCCGCTTGTAGAACGGCTTAACAATCGTTATTCAGATGAACGTGTTTCGTTTCAACTTCCAAGCCTTCATATTTCAACTCTTTCTCTTGGAATTCTGGAAAAAATTTCGCGTATTAGAAAAAGCTCTTTAACTTTTGCCGTAGAATCGCCTTTAGACGCCTTGCAGCTGGCGCTAAATAAACAGGTTACGTTAAATACAGTGTGCGAAATGCTAACTCTTTCCAAAAAATACGGATACAAAAGCGCAAAATTCTATTTTATGATAGGATTATTGGGAGTTTTACAGGATTCTCAGCCAAATACCGAAGCCCAGGCCATAATAAAATTTATTGAAGCCGCATCAAAACAAACCAGAATGCGTTTTAGTATTTCTGTTGGAGTTTTTATTCCAAAACCGCACACCCCTTTTCAGTGGGCAGAGCAGTTAAAGCCGGATGAAGCAAAAGAAGCGCTATTCAATGTGCTTGGAACCCTAAAAAAACAAGGGCATAAGGTCAGCGTACACGATTCATTATGCTCTTTTCTTGAAGGAATTATATCAAGAGGTGATGAACGCGCAGCGCTTCTTGTTGAAGAGGCGTTTGAAGAAGGCTGCCGGCTTGACGCATGGAGTGAACATTTTAAACGCGATGTATGGCTGCGCGTTATAGAAAAAAACGCCGCACTTGTAAAAGAATATTCCTGCGCAAGAGAGCCGGGCAAACCGCTCCCCTGGGAAGGCATAAAAAGCGGAGTGTCAGAGCATTTTCTTGCGCGCGAGCTGGAACGCGCCCGTAACGGCGAACCAAGCGCCGCCTGCGCCGCTCCCTGCACCGAAAAATGCGGCATTTGCAAACAGTTTGAGCAGGAGAAAAAATGCTTTGTTTAAAAAACAACGAGCTTGAAGCTGGAACGCATAGAATTCTTTTTTCTTATTCAAAGAAAGGTAAGGCGGCGCTGCTATCTCATCTTTCGCTTATCGATGTGTTTTCGCGCGCGCTTTTAGCCGCAAGATTGCCTGTTGCATGGACAGAAGGTTTTAATCCAATGCCTAAACTTGATTACGCCGCGCCGCTTGCCATTGGCATTGCGGCCAGAGCCGAAATAGCGCTTACAGATATGCAGCATTATGTAGAAAAATCTGAATTTATAAGCGCCATTAACAAAAAATTGCCGGAAGGCGTTTTTGCCGAAGATGCGCTGTGTTTTACAGTGCCCCACGGGGTTAAAAAATATTCCGCGGCAGCGCTTCTCTGGGGGTTTGAATACGAAACTGAAGGCGGCACAGATTGTATTCCTGCAAAAGAAGACAAACATTACCGCGAACAGCGCTTTCCGGATGGCGGTATTTGGGGACTTACCCGCCGCGCCGTGCTTGCCGCGCTGCCCGCCGCGCCGCCACGCCCATATTTTGAGCTTTTCAGCGAATTATACGATTTAACCCCGTCTTTACAAAACCTAACACCGGCGAACAAATAATGGCGGCGCGCCGGCAGAAACTGCCGCCGGTGTTTAAGCCCGCGGCGGGGGCGGGGCTGGGCGCAACGGCCAGGCGGCCACGATGCTGCGCGACCACAGTCGGCCACCGGACGGCGCGCCACAGGCAGGCGGGGGTTGGGCAGCGCGCCACAGCGGACGGGCGCGAGGCGGCGCGCTAGGAATTGCTGAATTCGGCTTAAATGCCCTTGTTATATTTTACCCTTGAAGATACAATTTATAAGGTAAAAGCGCAGAATTGCAGGCTTTTTGAGAGTGTTTTGGAAACTACATCAACAATGCGGGAAATGTCCGGACATGAACGGGCGGCTGTTATTAAAACAATGTCGGATAATTTTGATTTTCAGGACGAACCAAAAGTCGGTATTTTTTGGTATGATGAAAAAACTGATGAATTATTTGGCGTAAGCAAGATTGAAGCAAGTGAGCTGCAATTTAATGACAAGGGACTAAAAACCATAAAAACTCTGCATAAAACATGGTGGGCAAAACAACAAATGAGAGCGAAAGCGAAACATCAATATACAAGCGTTTTTATGAAAGATTACACGCAGATACCCAGAGGCCGCATTTTTGAAACGCAGGATGGCTTGTTTCAACTTATGTGCGGAAGTTGGATTAACAATCATATTATAGATTTGATAAAAGATGAATTTGACCTGCAAAGTGTTCCTTTTGAAAAATTAGTAGATGAGCATTGGGAAATCGGGCATGGCTGGAGCGAGGAATACGAACAGGAAACAGACTAACCCCGCCTTTACAAAACCTAACACAGACGGACAAGTAAGGGCGGCGTGCCGGCAGAAACTGCCGCTGGTGTTTTTAAGCCCGCGCCCGCCGCAGGCGGGCGCGGGGTTGAGCAACGGCCAGGCGGCCACCGGGCGGCACGCCGCCGCAGGCGGGCGCGGGGCGGCGCACCGCAGGCAGACCTCTCCACACCGCTTGCCCCACAGTTAAGTTATGTGTAAACTTTTTTTGGAGAAAGTTTTATGGCTCATTGTGTATCAAAAGAAGCGGAAGATATTTTAGACAAGGAGTTTCCTGTATTAGACAAAGGCTTTATACGCCTGGTAGATTATCTTGGCAGTGATGAACGGATTGTACAGTCGGCGCGTGTTTCTTATGGTGAAGGCACAAAAAGTTATCGTGAAGATGCAGGTCTTATAGACTATCTTTTGCGTAATCGCCATACAAGCCCATTTGAACAGGTAGTTCTTACTTTTCATATAAAGATGCCAATTTTTATAGCGCGTCAGTGGGTCAGGCACCGCACCGCAAGGCTTAACGAAATTTCAGGACGCTATTCAGTTATGAAAGACGATTTTTACGTTCCGGACGCGCAGGACATTTCACCACAGTCAAGCGACAACAAACAGGCGCGCGAAACCGTACCGTTTGAAAAACAAAAAGCAGAACAAATAAGAGCCGCGTTTATAGACGGGCAAAAAACCGCCTACAATGAATATAAAAGTCTTATAGATTCAGGACTTGCGCGTGAAATTGCGCGTATAAATCTTCCGCTTTCGCTATATACCGAAATATACTGGCAAATTGATTTACATAATTTGTTTCATTTTCTGGAACTGCGCCTGGGTGCCCATGCGCAAAAAGAGATTCGTTTATACGCGCAGGCGCTTTTGGATATAGCAAAAAAAGTAGCGCCAAGAGCCTGCGCTTCATTTGAAAAACACATTACCGGTTCGGTAACATTTTCCAAAACAGAAGTTTTGGAAATAAAAAAATTAATAGCCGCTTCTAACCAGAAATGTTCGCTTGAAGGACGCGAAAAAGAAATCTTTGAATCAAAAATAACATGAAGCGCCGTATTGAAATTTCACTTTCATTTACAATAACACTGATATTTCTTGTTATATCCGGTTTAATTACGATTTCATTTTTTATTGTATATTACAAAAGTCTTTCCGCCAGACTTCATGAACGTTCAATAGATTCCATAAAAATCAGCCTTGAACAAATGTATGCCATAACAAAAGACAACATCAGCAAATGGACAGAACGTGTGCGGCTTTCCGCGTATAGTGTGCTTCCTTATCTGGAGGATAAAGAAGACGGCGCAATAAATTTTGGCGAAATAAAAACCATGCTGCAGCGCATAGATAAAGCGCAGGAAGATTTTACGCGCATAAATTTATACAGCAATCAAAAGTGGAATTCAAAAGGAGGTTTTTTTGTTGCCAGCGCAAATATATTTCCGGACAATGATTTTGACCAGACTAAAACAGAATGGTTTATTAAAGCCAAACGCGCCGAAGGAAATGTTGTTTTTACAGGCCCTGTGCGCAGCGCTGTAACAAACGAAATTATTACAATCGCTTCCATTGATATTCTTGATGACGATGGAAGCAGCGCCGGCGTAATGAGCGGCATTATACTTCCTCAATTTATTTATTCAATTATAGAACAGGGAAACAATTACGATGAACAGCAGACCTTTATTATTAACAAAGACGGGTTCTATATAAGCCATCAAGATCCAAATAAAATATATAATGTTGATTTTTTTAAAGACAATTCATTTGAATGGTGCCGCGATAACATACTTGAATCAGAAACTTATTCTGTTATGAAAAACAGGCAAATTATAGGTTCAATACATATTCCGGCAGCAGACTGGTATATTGTAACAACAGTGCCGGAATCCGCAGTTATTGAAGACGCCGATAAACTATTAATTAATATGATTGTTGCAGCGGTAATTGTTTTTATAATTTCATGTCTGCTGGTAAGGGTTCTTTCGCAGCGCTTTATTGTTAAGCCAATAAAAAAAATTGAACAAATTGCGTCTGCGCTTGCGGCGCAGGATTTTTCTGTAGAAATTGACACAAGCCGCAGCGACGAAATAGGCAGCATGAATGCGGCGTTTGCAAAAATCCGCGATAACCTAAGCGGGATTATACATTCGCTTAATGCAGATTTATTGCATGAAAAAGAAAAAGCCGAAGAAGAACGCGACAGGGCGGAAAACGCAAACAAGGCAAAGAGCAACTTTCTTGCTTCAATGAGCCACGAAATTCGTACGCCAATGAATGCAATTATTGGCATGAGCGAGCTTATCAGCACGGATAATTTTGATAAAACACAAAAAAATTATTTTACCGACATACGCAAAATGGCGCACGCGCTTTTGCAGATTATAAATGACATTCTTGATTTTTCAAAAATTGAATCCGGCAAAATGGAGCTGTGCCCTGTTCATTTTAATCTTCTTGATTTATACGATAATATTTGTTCTCTTACTGTATTTACATCGTCCAGTAAGTCGATAGTTTTTTCTCACTCTTTTTCTGAAAAACTTCCGGCGGTTATTTATGGTGATGAAGTGCGAATCCGCCAGATTGTTACCAATATAATTAACAATGCGGTAAAATATACAAAATCCGGTTTTGTATCGTTTAACGCGGATTTACTCGAAGATAACGGCGCCGAATACATGGTTTTTACCGTACGCGACACAGGCATAGGAATAAAAGAAGAAGATATTCCAAAAATTTTTATGGCGTTTGAACAGGTGGATTTAACAAAGAACCGTGGCATTACAGGCACGGGGCTTGGACTTGCAATTACAAACAGTTTTGTTAATATGATGGGCGGCAAAATTGAAGTAGAAAGCGTTTACGGCAAGGGAAGCACATTTAAAGTTATGCTGCCTTTAATACACGGCGACAGCGCTCTTGTGCGAAAAGAACATGATTTTAATTTTAAAGTACGCGGCAGCGTGGAGGTTCTTGTTGTAGATGACGCGCCCATAAACCTTACCGTTGCGCTTGGATTTTTGGCTACACATGGAATTAATGCAGACACAGCGCTTTCCGCCATGGAAGCCATAGAAAAAATAAAAAAGAAAAAGTACAACATTGTTTTTATGGACCACATGATGCCGGAAATTGACGGTGTGGAAGCAACCCGCATTATCCGTTCAATGTATAATCCCGAAGACAGCGCCACTGAATATTTCAGGGATATGCCAATTGTGGCGCTTACCGCAAATGCCATAGCCGGAATGCGCGACTTTTTTTTGCAGTCCGGCATGAACGATTTTATTTCAAAACCAATAGAAGTTAAAAAACTCAGCGAAATAATAATACAATTTTTGCCGGAAGAACAAATTGTTTTTATGGATTCCAGCCTGTCAGAAAAAACATTAAATACAAAAAATGAAGCAATAATTGAATCGTTAAGAAAGATTGAATCTCTTGATACAGACAAGGGGCTTTCTTATTTACATAAAAATACGCGCATATATTTACAAATGATTTCTGAATTTTGCAAAGAAGCTGAACAGCTTGCAAATGAACTTATGCAGTTTTTAAAAAAAGAAGACTGGGTTTCTTATTCAATGAAAGCTCACGCAATAAAAGGTATTTGCGCCGGGCTTTCAAGCGAATCGCTACGCAAATCGGCGTTTGCGCTGGAAACCGCTTCAAAAGACGGACGTACAGAATTTTGCGCAGAAGAGACGCCGCGTTTTTGCGAAGCTCTTGTCGCATTAAGCGGCGAAATAAACGCAGCGCTTCCAGCGGAAAACGCAGCTAAAGAAACTCATCCAATAGAACGCGAAAAGCTCATTGAACAGCTTAATTCACTTGCAGGGCACTGTAACGGGGTAATGCGCGGAGAAACAAACGCGCTGGAAAGGGCGGAAAGCGCCGCAGCGCAAATTAGCACTGTAAGCTTTAGCGCCGGAACTGAAACTGCAATTTCTGAAATCTGCAGCCTTATAAACGAATTTGATTATGAAGCTTCGATATTAAAAATAAATAAACTTATTGAGGAGTTAAACTCATAATTATATGATTCATCTCTATATTGGAAACGGCAAAGGTAAAACCAGCGCGGCGTTTGGGCTTGCAATGCGCGCGGCAGGGCATAAAATGAATGTGCTTGTAGCGCAATTTTTAAAATCCGGCGGCACAGGCGAAATAAATTCGCTTGAAAAACTGGGAATACCGGTTATTCGTTCTCAAAAACAAATGAAATTTGTTTTTAATATGAATGATAAAGAAAAAGAACAATGCCGTGATGAACAAATAATAATACTTTCCAAAATAAAAGAAATTATAAATAAAACCGGACAAACAGTTTTAATTCTTGACGAAGTTATTGATGCGCTTAATACCGGTATGATAAACGAAAAAGAACTGCGCGAATTTACAGAGCTGGAAAACTCCGAACTTGTGCTTACAGGACGCAACCCGCCGCAGTGGCTTGTGGAATGTGCCGCTTATATTACAGAAATGCGCAAAATAAAACACCCGTTTGATTCCGGCATTGCCGCAAGACCTGGGATAGAATTTTAAAACCGCATCCGCGCTTTTATATTTGCCGTGCAGAGAGTTTTTGTTTTTTCCGGTGAAAATTCCGCATCGCTTTCTTTTGCAACTGAAACTTGCGTTTGAAAGACAAGCGTAAATCCCTGAAACAAACCATATTCAACGCTTAAAATTGGCGTGCATGAAAAATTATCCAATGCGGCAAGACAGGCAGCGGAGGCATTTGTCCAGTCATTAAAATTAAATCTAAATACCCCATAAAGATAATTTTGCCCTTCAAAGCCGTATATGTTTTTTTTGGTTTTTGCAGTTACAGAGCTGCTGCCCGACCACATATATTCAAAAAGCGTATAGCATTTGCCATTAAAAAATGAATAATCCGCGCCCGCGCTAAAAGAAAGTCCTGTTTCGTTCATATTTAATTGCTGCACAAACAAATAAAGCGCGTCTACCCAAAAACCAATTACAATATCAGTTTTAAATGAAAACCCCACACGGTGAATATTATTGCTGTTTTCTCCGGCTTCAAATGCATAGAACGTTTCCATGTATGCGCTGCTATTGTTATAAATTCCAGAAATACCCGCAACAGCGCCGGTTCCGTTTGAATAAAAAGGATTTTTTGATGTGCTTACGAATGGTTCAATAATAATGCTGTCGTTTGGATAAAACTCGCAGCTGCCTGCAAGCACGGCGCGCGGCCTTGCGTCCGGAAAAAGCGGATTGCGCGAATTTAAAAAATCGGAGGGGGCAAACACCTGACCAAAACCAAACGCAAGCCGTTTAAGTCCGGCTTCCACATCAAATATGCCGCCATTTGCGCGAAAATAAAGCCGTTCCAGTTCAAGCGCGGCGGCATAGCTTTCTCCAATCACAAATCCGCCGCCTGACTGCACGGATTCCGCCATTAAGCCGGACAGCACAATGGCGTTAAAAGCGGCAAAAAACACTGCCTTGTCTTTTATTCCGGACTCCAGCCTGAAATTTGCAAATTCTTCTATTCCGGCTGCCGCCTCTCCATCCTGTTTAAAGTTTAGCGTTAGCTTACTGTCGAAAATGCCGGAAAACTTAACGCTTTGCGCGGGAAGCGCCGCGCAAACAAATACAAACAACGCCGCCGCCGCAAACCATGTACCGGAAAGACGCAAAAGAATTTTATTCATTATTTAACGTTCCAGATTTCTTATACTGAATACAGATTCTGCAACCGGTTTATCAAGTTCAATTTTGTTCATAACAAAAATTGTTCTGCTGTCTTTACGCATGGCGTCACGCATTTCATATTGTACAGGGAAGCGCCGTTTTCCAATTTGTTCTGTTTTTAAAAGAGTAAACTCTTTTAATTTTGCGCCGGAAAGCGCAAATTGTTCCGAATGAACAAGGTCGCCTGAACTTTTATCTATCCACAATTTTTGTTTTGGATAACTTTCTGTTTTGTTTTTTGCGCTAAGCTCCAGCAAATAGCAGTTTTTTTCGTTGTATACAGCGCTTCCGGCAAGAACCGGCGTATAACGCGAAGACAGCGTGTCGTTATTTACTGTGTCTTCATAAGAAAGGTCGCTGCCCATAATCGATTCTTTAAGCATATGGCCTGAAATAAGCACTACCTTTTCTATATCCGGCGAATATACATAAAGTTTTGAACCTTTTTTTAGGTATTTGGTACCCGCGTCTTCCTTGTTTGTAAACTCAATAAAAGAATCGGTTGAACCACGCGCAGCGGCGCGCATTGTTTTTACATAACGGCGCTTTTGATATTCAATTATCATTTCGCCTTCGTAGACAATTGTATCGTAAATTTCGTTATCATCAACACGGCGAAGCAGCTCTTCGGCGGACGGCTCCTGCGCAAAAATATTTACGCATACCATTAAAAACAATAAAACGGCAAAAAAATTTTTCATAAAAATCCTCCAAAAAATATTCAACAAGATATTAAACACTTAAAAGCGTTATGCCGTTTATAAACCGCATAACGCCGCGATTGACAAAACACCGCTATCTTCTTAACGCCTCTACAGGGCGCACAAACGCGCTTTTCAAACTGGAAAGCAGCGTAAAAATCGATGCGGTAACAACTCCCAAACACCAGCTTTTTGCAAGATCCAGCAAACTAAATTGAAGAAAAATAGAGTTTGCCGCCGGCATTGCAGAAAATGTGCTTTCTCCGGTTAAGCTTGTCCAGCGCAGCGGGAAATTACTTAAAATGCCTGTAAGTATTCCTCCGGCAATAACGCCGGCAGAGGCTCCCGCCATAGATAAAAACACCGACTCAAAAAAGAAAACTTCAACTATTTCCTTTCGCGTCATGCCAAGACTCCCCATCATACCGATTTCTTTTATTCTTTCGTGGATAATCATTGTTACTGTATTGATAATTAGCAGACAAGCTACAATAAGAAAAATTAAATAAAGACAAAAATAAAAAGGCTGATACATATTCATAAGCACAATCCAGTACTGTTCATTCCATTCTGTAACCGAATTGTCCTCTCCTGTAATTTTTTCAATTTCAGAAACAATTTTTTTAAGTTTATCAGGATTTTCCGCATAAACAATAATCTGCTGTGTTTCATCGTTAAGCACGAGAAGGCGGGCAAGCCTTTCGTAATCGGCGATAATTACTTCTCCATCGGCCTTTGCATAATCAAAGCTAAATATACCCGAAACAACCGGCGACCAGAGCTTGTCTGAAAACTGCGAAGAAACGGTTTTAAGCGGAATTTCATCGCCTATTTTTAGTCCGGCTTTTTCGGCCAAACGCGCGCCTATGGCGCACTCGTTGCTGCCAGGCGAAGGATAACGCCCTTCAATTATACCGCTGTTACGTTCTGTTAAATTAAAGTTATTCAATTTAATTTCTTCGTTAATTTTAAGCCCCCAAATGAATGCGTGTTTTATACTGCTTTCCATAAGAGAGGCATAGGTATTTATCCGTGGAAACACTGCTTTAACGCCTGGAACAGCCATTATTTCCGCAATAACCGTGTTAAGGCTTTGTCCCTGCGCCGCAGGATACTGAACAGGGCTGTATTCACTTTCCGCTTCAAATTGCCTGGAAACAATGCGAATATCTCCTGTTTCAAATACGCGCACAACTTCGCGTATGCTGTTAATTGTACCTGCTATCATTGATGAATAAAACACAATAAAAAATACGGCGGTTCCTACAGCGATGACGCAAAAACCGGTACGGCGCTTGTTTCTAAAAATATTTCTAAACGCTATTGTTAAAAGCGCGCTGGTTCCAGAGGGTTTAATATGATTCATTTTATACTCCTTGTTTACGCCGCTGTTTATTCAAAACGGAGAACTTCAATTATATTCATTCGCAACGCGCGGCGAACCGGCGCTATTGCCATAAGACCGGAAAGTAAAGTTGCGACAAGCGGCGTAAATATTATAACCGGAAAATCCCACATACCGCGGAAATTACCGGATATTCTATAACCCATACTGCCGCCAAACTGTTCCAGCATACCGGAAAAATCAAGCCCGTATTTTACCATGGGATAATTCAAAATACAGCCTAAAATTACGCCCAATATTGAACCCAAAAATCCTATGGCAAGCGCTTCAAAAAAATACGCCGCAGTAATTTGTCCTGAACTCATTCCAAGCGCCCTCATCATTCCGGTTTCTTTTGTGCGTTCCAATATGGCAAGCAGCATGGTATTTGATATTCCTATAAGCGCAAGAAAAAAAAGTAAAAACGATAATATTTTTGTTGAGCCGGATTCAAGCTTTTCGTATCCAAGATAGTCTTCGTTGTATTCCTGCCATGTATAAACATCAAGTTCGGCAGGGAGCATCTCTCCGGCTTCGGCAAGTTTTAATTCCAGGCCGGCGCGTATTGCTTCTTTGCTTTCTTTTTTTTCTGCGGCGCTGCCCGGAATAGCATCTTTAGCGCGGATAAGAATCTCTGTTACCGCGCCCTGGAGCATCATCCCTTCTTCGTCCTGTAAAACATCAAGCGGTACATAAACCGCATTAAAATTTGTTGCGGGGTCGGGAGAGTTTATAATTCCGGCTATTTTTAAATCGATAACCTGATTTACATGACGCACCTTTCCGGAATCATCTTTAAAATCAATCACAGTAGCAATTCGAACATCGTTACGGCCTGCGTTATCGCAAATATTCCAAAGCCGCTCAGAGCTTGCCTTGTCTATTGAACGCTTGAGTACATACAGCGTTTTTGTTTCAATATTTGTTTCCATTGGCGAATAGCATGAACGGATAAACTCCGCTTCGCCCGCATCTGCCGCGCCGGAAACAAACATCTCGAATTCATCTTTTGGAATTCGCGTTGGGATTCCCGCTTTTAGTTTTTCCGCCGTCATTGCGCCTAAAACAGCCTGAAATTCACCATTTTTGACAAAACGGCCAAACTCAACATAATCGGCATAAAGCAAAATCCGTTTTTCCGCATCCGGCTCAATTCCATATACGGCAACAGGGGCAAATGCTTCCTGCGAATATATAGTTCCGGAAAAAGTATAACGCGGCGCGGCATTGTATCCTGCATTTTCCAGCGCTTTTGCATATACTTCCCATCCGGTAAAAGTTTCGTAAGAGGGCAGTTCATCTTTATTTTGAAAATAGAGTTTTGTTTGTACTTTTGCCGCGCCCATTTCGTAATTAACAATATTGCGCCTCGATTCAAGCATAAGGCCGCCCAGCCAGCTTTGCATCCAAATATAAAGCGCTGTGCTTACCATAACGCCGGCGCAAGTTAAAAAAGTCTTCATTTTGTGGCGCATTAAACTGCGAAAAGCTATGCGTTTTAGTTCAATTATTTCATTAATTGTCATAAGGTTCCTTCTTTATTTTATACGTTCGTTATCTATAATTCCGTCACGCAAAAACACAAGCCTCCTGGCATATTCCATTACCATTGAATCGTGCGTTGAAAATACAAAGGTAGTTCCTGCGGTTTTATTGAGAGAGAGCATAATTTCCAGTATTGCCTGCCCTGTTTTGGAATCCAAATTTGCGGTAGGCTCATCGGCCAAAATTAGCGAAGGTTTTTTAACAAGCGCGCGGGCTATTGCAACGCGCTGCTGCTGGCCGCCGGACATTTCTTTTGGACGCCGGTTTCCATAATCGGCAAGCCCAACTTCGGCAAGCGCGGAAAGAGAACGCTCGCGGGCGTCTTTTTTATTTACGCCTAAAAGCGTAAGCGGAAAGCATACATTTTCCAGCGCGCTTAGTACAGGAATTAAATTGTATGCCTGAAACACAAAGCCAATTTGCCTGCGGCGCAGCAGCGCAAGCGAATTTTCGTCCATTAAACCTGTATCAACCCCGTTTATTACCAGTTGCCCGGATGTAACGGTATCTAGACAGCCCGCCAAATGAAGAAACGTAGATTTTCCACTTCCAGACGGCCCGACAATGGCGGTAAATTCGCCGGCTTCTATTCCAAGAGTTATTCCCTGCAGCGCGTTTACAGTCAATTGACCTATTTTGTAGTCCTTCTTTACACTCTCCGCGCGTACCAATTCAGTTTTTTGCCCTGTTTTTACGGCATTCATCCCACCAGGCTCATCCTTAACAGCGTTCATACTGCCCCCTGTTCTATATTGTATTATTTACATAATACAATATAGAACAACTAGGACAATATGTCAAGCTTTATTTTTGAAGCAGGCGGGTAGCCGCGCCGCGGCCGAGAAAGAAACGAATAAGACGCTCTATTGATAAATCTTACAAAATGATGTAGGATAGTATTCAACAGTACTCCCCGCACCTCCTAACAATGTGTCCCAGGGGAGACATTATTATGAATAATGTCAAACCTTTTCTAACATACGAAGCACAAGTCGAAAAAATTTGTTCTAATGGCTGCGAGATAGAAGACAAACCGTTTGCGGTCTATGTTCTATCACGGCTGAACTATTACAGATTTTCCGCGTATTTCTTACCATTTAAACAATCAGATGGATTTTACAGAAAGGGGACGACTTTTAAAAAAATTTTCAGAATATACGAGTTCGACCGGAAATTACGGAATATTATCTTTGCTGCTATTGCCAGAACAGAAATTTATTTGCGAACTAAAATCGCGTATTATCACGCAAAAAACTATGGCGCTCTTGGATATATGGATAGTAATAATTTCAAAGCGCACAAAAACTATAATAATTTATTAGAACTTATAGAATCAGAGAAACAAAAAAACTCAAGAATTTTATTTGTTAGACACCATGTGGAAAAATATGACGGAAATTTTCCGATATGGGTTATAATAGAATTGTTTACTTTCGGTATGCTATCACGATTTTACTCGGTATTGCCAACATACGCTCAAAAAATGTTAGCAAAAGAATTGTCCGTTGCGACACCTAAAATACTTATGAGTTGGTTTCGATGTTGTACAGATTTGCGAAATATTTGCGCTCATCATGGAAGATTGTATTACAGAATTTTTTCCGCAATACCGGCAGGATTACAAGATTTAAAAAAAACAGACAAACAAAGAGTATTCGGTATGCTTTTAGTTCTCAAAACGCTTTATGCGGATAAAACAGAATGGAACAAAGAGGTATATAGCGCGATATGCGCTTTGGTAGACGAATATAATAATGATATAGATTTTAAACATATAGGTTTTACAGGTAATTGGCGTAAATTATTAGTTTTTTCAATGAGTGAAAACTAAACTCTTTTTCTATGTAATAACGCCGCGGCCGAGAAAAAAGCCCGCCGCAAAGCGGACGGGCTTTTTTAAGAAACTGCCCCCACCCTCCGCATAAAGCGCGGAGAAGCGGGAGCGCGCGTTAAACAGCCTGGCTATTTGACAGCGAAGGCAGGGGCGGCGCCCCGCTCTGGAAAAGGCCAGCCGCCGCTGCCTTTGTCGATACTACCGTTGTCTTTGACAGCACAGAATTCGCCTGTAGAAGAGGGGGACGCTAACCAATAGCCAGTAGATTGATAAAATGCTGTTTTTTTTCTGCTGGCGTCGTCTTTGTAGTATCCCAGCCTGCCCTGGTTTGCATCTGTCTCGTAAGCGGAACTGCTATACGTGTTACTGCCGAACATCTCCCGCTCTGTGGGCAGCCAGAGTTTGTCCTCTAT
>JAIRPU010000165.1 GCA_031256815.1 Spirochaetaceae bacterium | reverse complement strand
AACCGCGTGCGGTTTAGCCGGCGGCTGGTGGAGGCCGGCGGCTGACGCGCTGTCAGGGCGTGTCTTTGCGCCGGCGGCGGCACAGCCAAAAAGCAGCGCATAGCCTTAAGCGGCGGCTGGCGCGCTGTCAGGGCGGGGCTTTGCGCCGGCGGCGGCACAGCCAAAAAGCAGCGCATAGCCTTAAGCGGCGGCTGACAGTAACCATACGTTTTATCAAACTTTAAGAAGCACTACACCCAAACGGGCGCAAAGTGCTATCATAGGTCATTATGCAAACACTTGGAATAAACATCGGCTCAACGAGCCTTAAAATGGTTTTAATGAACGAAGACGACAAGGTGCTTTGGAGCGCGTCCGCTCCGCATGAAGGAGACTTCCATGCAACGGTAAAAAGACTCCTCTCCGAAGGAAATATAAAAAGCGGCGTTAAGGCGCTTGTTACCGGAAATGAAGGGCGCTTCATGTTCAATCTTACCGGGACTTTAGAGCCTTTGTGTACAGAAGAAGCGCTTCACGCAGAAGCGCTTGCCGGAGCCAACGCCGTTGTAAGCATGGGCGGAGAAGACTTAATCGTATACCGCCTGGACGAAACCGGAAAAATCGTAAACAATTTTTCCGGCAATAAATGCGCCTCCGGTACCGGCGAATTTTTAAAGCAGCAGCTTGCCCGTATGGATATGACGCTTGCCGACATCGACAAAGTAAGCGATACGGCAAAGGTCTATCCGCTTTCAACCCGCTGTTCAGTATTTATGAAAAGCGATTGCACTCATCGCCTGAACAAACGCGAAGCTACAAAAGACGACATTGTACTTTCACTTTCTGATGTTATGGCGGTAAAAGTTATAGACTTTTTGAAACGGGCAAAGGTTACAAACGGACGTGTTGTGCTAACAGGCGGTATTACGCTTAACCGGCACATCATAAGGTTTATACGCGAAAAAGCTCCGGAAATTGAATTCATTATTCCAAAAACGGCGGCGGTGTTCGAGGCTGCGGGCGCAGCGCGTCTTGCCCGCGCAACCGGCAGCCCTCTTCCTGAGTTTGAAGCATTATTAAAGCCGAATATGGTGCGCTTTGAAAGCCACGAAGCGCTTGGAAAATGGAAAAACAAAGTGCGCACATTTGAAAAAGGCGAAGGCAAAGTTAAGTCCGGCCATAAATATATTTTGGGTGTAGACGGAGGTTCCACAACAACCAAAATCTGCCTTGTCGATATGGAAACAGACGAACTCGCCGCAAGCCACTACGGCCGCACACACGGCGACCCGGTAAAGGCGCTTAAAGAATGTCTGCAGATAGTGCAGGAAAAAATCGTCTCGGATACAGGCGGCAAAGATGCTGATATAAGGCTTGTCGCCACAACAGGGTCATCCCGCGAAATTTTGGGGGTGTTTTTGGAAACGCCCGGCGTTTATAACGAGATTATCGCCCATGCGACAGGCACCACGTTCTTCGATAAAGAAGTGGAAACAATATTCGAAATCGGCGGGCAGGACGCCAAATATGTGCTTCTAAAAAACGGCGTTCCAATAGATTACGCGATGAACGAAGCCTGCTCTGCCGGTACAGGTTCGTTTTTGGAAGAAAGCGCGGCAGGCGACCTTTCAATACAAAGCGCCGTAGAGATAGGCCCCATCGCCCTTAGCGCCGATAATCCCTTAAAAATGGGTGAACACTGCTCTGCGTTTATCAATTCGGATATCCGTAAAGCGGTGCAGCAGGGCGCTTCGCGTGAGAACATTACCGCAGGCATTATAGGCTCCATAGCCTCAAATTATTTGAACCGCGTTGTTGGTAACCGCACTATAGGCGGTAAAATCTTTTTGCAGGGGGGTGTCGCAAAAAATCCGGCGGTACCGCTTGCCTTTGCAATGCAGCTGGACAAAGAAATTCTCGTGCCGCCTTCGCCGGAACTCATGGGCTGTTTCGGCGTGGCGCTTTTGGCAAAACGCAAGGCGGCAGACGGGCTTTTGGCCGAAAAGAAAATTGATATTGACGCGCTGCGCGAACGCGAAATCGTTTACGAGCGTGTATTCAACTGTAAGTCCTGCGAAAACCTCTGCCCCATTCAGGTTCTGGGCGTGGCGGGTAACAAATATATGTTCGGCGGACGCTGCAACAAATATACAAATATGCGCAAGTCCGTTAAGGATGTTCCCGTATTTGATTATGTTGAAAAACGGCAAAAGCTCCTTTTTGAAGAGTTTGCCGCGCCGGACGGAGAAGGGCGGCCGGAGGGCAGACGGAACATCACCGTTGGAATTCCGCGCGCGTTCTCTGTGCATACGCTCTACCCCTTTTATTCGCATTTCTTTTATGAACTTGGAATTCGCACTTTCCTCTCTACCGAAGTAGCCCACGCCGGCGTTGCGCGCGCCGAATCGACCTACTGTTTTCCGGCGGAAATAGCGCACGGCGCTGTACAGGACTGCCTTGATAAAGGCTGCGACTATGTGCTTTTGCCGCATTTTCGCGATATGCCGAGCTACGAAAAAGATGTTCATGCAAATTTCTGTCCAATAACGCAATCGCTCCCCTACTATGTTGAAAAAGCATTTCCGGACATAGATAAATCCCGCTGGCTTCCCCTTGTGGTAAGTTTTAAGTTTGGTGATGATAAGGCGCTGGAACTTTTTGTCGAGATGACGGCGCGGCTTGGAATTGGCGAAGAAGATACAAAACGCGCCTTTAACGCTGCCACAAAAAAAATGCGGGAATGTCAGGAGCGGCTCAGTAAGCTCGGAGAAGAAGCGCTGTCGGAAGCGCGGGCGGCAGGCAGGCCGGTTATAGCAATTTTAGGACGTCCCTACAATGCGTTTACCGCCGAAGCAAACATGGGAATTCCGCGAAAGTTTACCACAAGAGGCTATTCGGTAATTCCATTCGATATTCTTCCGTTTGATAACGAAAAAATTTTCGACAATATGTATTGGTATTATGGTCAGCAGGATATAAAGGCAGCGCAATTTCTAAAAAAAGAAGAGAATATCTATGTTACATGGGTTACAAATTTTTCCTGCGCTCCGGATTCGTTTCTACTGCACTACCTTAAATGGTCTCAAGGTCAAAAGCCCTTCCTCGTGCTGGAGCTTGATTCACATTCGGCGGACGCGGGCGTGGATACCCGCGTAGAGGCCTTTCTTGATATTATAGACGGCTATCGCGCCAAGAAGTTCGAAATCGAAGCGGAGCGTTACGACAACGGCTGGCGTTTTGACCAGTCGAACCTTACAATACGCAACGCCAATACCGGCGAAATAGTGCCTGTCCGCAACAACAAGCGCGTAAAACTGCTTCTTTCAAATATGGGGGCAATTTCCACTGAATATGTTGCCGCTTCGGTACGGAGCCTTGGTATTCAGGCGGAAGCTATGCCGGTTGCCACAGTCAAAACAGTGCAGGTAGCGCGCGCGCACGCTTCCGGCAAGGAATGTGTGCCAAGCCATCTTGTACTGGGCAGCGCTCTGCAATACTTTGCCGGAGAAAAATACCGCAAAGACGAACTTTACCTGCTCTTTGTGCCAATAACCACAGGGCCATGCCGTACAGGCCAATACTTTGTTTACTACGAAAACCTGTTCCGCGACCTTCGTATGGAAAATGTGGTTGTGTTCATTCTTTCTGCCGACAATTCCTATGCCGAACTGGGGCCTGGTTTTGCAAAAGAAATGTGGAAGGGGCTTGTGCTTGCCGACTATCTTAAAGATATTCAAACCGGTCTTAAAGCCACCGCCGAAAACCCAAAAGAAGCAGAAGCTGTTTTTGAAAAAGCATGGCGCAGACTTATGAACACCGTTGAGCATAATCCGCAGGGGCTTTGGAAAGAACTAAAAAATGTTACAAAGGCTGTGCGGCAAATCCCGTTAAAACGCAAGCTTTCAGACTGTCCAAAAGTGCTGATTGTGGGCGAAATTTATGTACGGCGCGATGATTTTGCCGTTGGTGAATTAACAAATCTTATGAGCGAGCGCGGCCTTGTTGTTAAAGTGGCTGGAATTTCAGAATGGATTCACTACCTGGATTTTGTACGCGAATACGCCCTAAAAAAACTCATAAAACTGCGCCAGCCCGGAAACCGTGTAAAACTGATAAAACTCCGCATTGAAGAGGCCTGGAAACATCATGTAGAAAAAAAAGCGCTTGCCATTCTAAAGCCAACAGGGTTAATTCCGGACACCCCGCACGATATGCATAAAATAATGAAATATACAGAGGAACATTTTGTAAACCTTGAGCTTAACAGCGAAATTGCCGTATCTTCAGGTTCCGCCGCTGCGGCTATGGATGCCGGTTATTCCGGAATTGTAAACATATCACCGTTTGCCTGTCTTATAGGGCGTGTTATTGAAGGCATATTTACGCCATGGGCGCGCGAGCGAAATTATCCAATGCTTTCTGTGGAAGTAGACGGAAATCTGCTGCCGCCTAACATAGTAAACAAGCTCAATATTTTTATTGTGAATGTGCTGCGCTTCCGTTCCGGCAGCGACCTTTCTGCGCTTGTCGATTCCGGTTCCGGCGCAGATACCCCGCCGGATTCAGACGGTAAAAAAGCGGCGGCATAGGAAACAAACCGCGCCGTTATGCAAATGTTATACAGGATTTAGGAGAAAATATGCCTGAAGAACCAATGGAAAGTCAGCGTGTACGCGCTTTAGCGCCGGAGATGGACAGCCTGCGTATTGGAATGGGCTGGACGGCGGAGGAACTGGAAGCGCCGCAGGTGCTTGTCGAAAGTACCGCAGGCGACAGCCACCCGGGAAGCGTTCATCTTTTGGAGCTTTCGGGCATAGTCCGGGATGCGGTAAACGCTGCCGGATGCAAGGCGGCGCGTTATTTTGCCACTGATATTTGCGACGGCATGGCGCAGGGGCACGATGGAATTAATTATTCGCTTGCAAGCCGCGAAGTAATCGCAAATTTGATAGAGATTCACGGCAGGGCAACCGGCTTTGATTCGGCAGTGTTTCTTTCAGGATGTGATAAATCCGTTCCTGCGCAGCTTATGGCTATGGGCAGGCTGAATATTCCGGCGCTGCTCGTCCCGGGCGGCGTAATGGACGCAGGCCCGGATCTTCTAACTTTGGAACAGATAGGAATGTATAGCGCAATGTTCAAGCGCGGAGAGATTACCGAAGAAAAATTCATTTATTACAAACACAATGCCTGCCCGTCATGCGGCGCTTGCAGTTTTATGGGCACCGCTTCGACTATGCAGATAATGGCGGAAGCGCTGGGGCTTACGCTGCCCGGAGCGGCGCTTTGTTCCGCTACATCGGAAGAGCTGCGGAGCATTGCCGCGCGTTCCGGCGCGGAAGTGGCGAATCTTGCCCGTAAAAAACTCTATCCGCGGAATATTGCCGGCAAAGAAAGTTTTGAAAATGCCGTGATTGTCCATGCGGCAATCTCCGGCTCTTCCAACACGCTTATTCACCTGCCGGCAATTGCCCGTGAATTTGGAATTGATTTAAACGCGGAAAACTTTGACAGGATGCACCGCGGAGCGCGTTACCTGCTCGATATAAGGCCTGCCGGAAAATGGCCTGCCGCGTTCTTCCGAATGGCTGGAGGCGTTCCGGGAATAATGGAGGAAATAAAATCGAAACTTCATCTTGATGTTCCAACCGTTACCGGAAAAACACTTGGCGAAAATCTTGATGCGCTTAAAAACTCAGGATACTACGAAAAATGCGATGAACAGCTCGCAAAACACGGAATTAAGCGTGAAGATATAATACGTCCTTTTAACACGCCCATAGGAAGCAATGGCACAATAGCGATGCTTTACGGGAATCTTGCGCCGGAGGGAGCTGTTGTAAAACATTCGGCAGTCCCCCGCGAAATGTTCCGCGCGGTGCTGCGGGCGCGCCCGTTTAATTGCGAAGAAGATGCAATAGACGCCGTGTTAAAGCGAAAGATAAAACCCGGGGATGCGGTAATTATACGCTACGAAGGCCCGCGCGGCAGCGGTATGCCGGAAATGTTTTACACAACAGAGGCAATAGCGTCCGACACGGAACTTGCAAAATCTATAGCGCTAATAACCGACGGGCGCTTTTCCGGCGCGTCAAAAGGCCCTGCTATAGGTCATGTATCGCCTGAGGCAGCTTCCGGCGGCCCCATCGCGCTTGTAGAAGAAGGCGATATTATTGAACTTGATATTGAAGCGCGCCGGCTTAACATTACAGGCGCAAACGGAAAACAGCTGCCCCCTGAAGAAGTGGAGGCGCTGCTTCAACAAAGGCGCAAAAAACTTCTGCCATGGAAAAGCAGGTATAACCGCGGCGTGTTAAAAACATTTACAGAAAACGCCGCGTCTCCGGCGCATGGCGCATGGACAAATTAGAGCGCGGAATGTGGCGTCCGGCAATAGGCGCTTTATGCGGCCGCAGAAATGTCGTTGACGCAAAGCCGCATAAGGTATTGACATAAACCCTTAAAAGTTTTTAGTATCGATTATTTATTTATATCAAAGGGGGCGACGAAACGCATTGAATGGAAGCGATGTTGCCGTTAAAAATGTCTGCAAGGCGTTTGGGGATTTTTCGGTCCTTAACAATATAAACCTTGCCATAAAAAAAGGGGAGTTTTTCTCCCTTCTGGGGCCGTCCGGCTGCGGCAAAACAACCCTTTTGCGTATAATCGCCGGGTTTGAAACTCCCGATGAAGGCGCGGTTTTTTTAGATGGAGATGACGTACTGCCCCTGCCGCCAAATCAGAGGCAGGTGAATACCGTTTTTCAGAATTACGCGCTTTTTCCTCATCTTTCTGTATTTGAAAACGTTGCTTTTCCGCTGCGAATCCGCAAAACAGAAAAATACGAGATTGAAGAGCGCGTTACCGAATACTTAAAGCTTGTACAGCTCGAAGCGCATACCAAAAAAAAGCCGTCGCAGCTTTCCGGCGGGCAAAAACAGCGCGTAGCGATTGCCCGCGCGCTGATAAACGAACCGCGGGTGCTGCTTCTTGATGAGCCTCTTTCTGCGCTGGACGCAAAACTCCGCCAGCACATGTTAATAGAGCTTGACCAAATTCACGACAAAATAGGAATTACATTCATCTACATTACGCACGACCAGCAGGAAGCGCTTTCTGTTTCAGACAGAATAGCGGTTATGAACCAGGGAGACGTTCTGCAGGTTGGCACTCCGCAGGAAATTTACGAAACTCCCGCCACAAATTTTGTTGCAAATTTTATAGGCGAAACAAATCTCTTTGACGGGGTTGTGGCCTCTGTTCAAAAGATTGAAAATCCGGAACTCATCTATCTTGCTGAACTTGACATTCCTGAGCTTGGACATATAAAAGTAACCACAGACGACAGGCTTCGCGCCGGACAAAAAGTTAGCTTTACAGTGCGTCCGGAAAAAATTGATATTTCTACAGAAAAAAAAGTAACCAAGCGCGAAGATATAAACTTTTTTCAGGGGACTGTTGAAGAACCTGTTTATTCCGGCTTTCAATCGAAATTTTATGTAAAACTAAAAAAAACAGAAGATGCGCTGCCCGCCGCGACCCTGCGCGTAATTAAACAGCACGCTTTTTATTACGATGAAGGGCCGGATATAATTTGGAAAGATACTGTTTACCTTTCGTGGCGCGCCAACGACGGCTATATAGTCGAGGTAAAAGAATGAACGGCGCGGTGGAAGCGCCTGGGGCTCTTAAAAAAACACTTTCGCGTAATTTTGGGCCTGCGTACAGCGCGCCAATGACGCTGTGGTTTACGTTGTTTTTTTTGGCGCCTCTTTTTATTATTCTTGTTTATAGTTTTTTAAAAAAAGATATATTTGGCGGCGTTACGGCAAAATTCAGTTTTGACGCATATAAAGCGCTTGCAAATCCAAAAATCGCGCTTATAACCGTGCGAACCCTTATTATTGCGCTTTTTGCTACGCTTATTACAATAGTTATAGCGCTTCCATGCGGATACTACATGGCGAGAAGCCGGAATCAAACTTTTTTACTGCTGCTTATTATAATTCCGTTTTGGACAAATTTTATGATTCGCGTTTTTGCATGGATGAATATCCTTGGCAACGATGGTTTTATAAATTTATTTTTACTGCGAACAGGCATTATAGAAGAGCCATTGCATTTTCTTTTTAATAAAAACGCCGTTATCCTTGTGCTGATTTATATGTATTTGCCATACGCAATTCTGCCGCTTTTTTCTTCAATAGACAAATTCGATTTTTCGCTGCTTGAAGCGGCGCGTGATTTAGGCGCAACAAAGATGCAGGCGGTGTTTCAAATTTTATTTCCCAATATACGCGCCGGAGTTTTTACTGCGGTACTGTTCACTTTTATCCCGATGTTTGGCGCTTATGCGGTGCCGCTTCTTGTAGGAAACATCGATTCTTATATGCTTGGAAACGCTGTTGCCGACTATTTAAACCGCGCACGCGACCTTCCGCTTGCTTCGGCAATTTCGATGGTTCTTACAACAATAACCACCGCCGGAATACTGTTGATACTTGCGCAGCAGCGCCGCGAAGGACATAAACGCAAAGAAACCCCTGCCCTATGAACTTTCTTTTAATTATACTCGCCGTTTTAATCTGTTTTTCGGCGTTTTTTTCCGCGGCAGAAACATCGTTTATGTCGGCAAGTGTAATAAAATTAAAAAACCATGCGTCCGGCGGCAAAAAGCGCGCCGCGCTTGCTTTAAGGCTTTTAGATAACTATGATTCTTTAATTTCTTCAATACTTGTAGGAAACAATATTGTAAACATAGCTTCTTCGGGAGTTGCAGCCCTGTTTTTTGTGCGGCTTTTTGGCGATGCCGGCGTAAGCGTGGCAACTTTGGTAACAACGGTGCTGGTACTCATATTTGGTGAAATTACCCCAAAAACAATCGCCCGTGAAGCGCCGGAACAATTTGCAATGTTTTCTGCGCCTGTTTTAAAGTTATTTATTTTTATATTTACACCTTTAAATATGTTAAGCGCCCGCTGGAAAGCTCTTGTAATGAAGCTGCTGCGTTTTTCAAACAATCGTTCAATAACCGAAGCCGAACTGATTTCTTTTGTTGAAGAAGCGCGTCAGGAAGGCGGTATTAATGAAGGCGAAGAAGCAATGATAAAACGCACCATAGATTTTGATGAACGCAGCGCATGGGATGTATGTACGCCGCGCATGGATATTGCGGCGGTATCTGTAAACAGCGATATAAAAGATATAGAGGAATGTTTTCGCACAACACGCTTTTCGCGCCTGCCTGTTTATGAGGGTTCTATTGATAACATAATTGGAATTATTTTGTATAAAGATTTTCGTTATGACGTTTTGAGCGGAACTCAAACTCCGCAAAAAATTATGAAGGAAATAGTATCCGTTCCAAAATCAATTAAAGCGCCGCGGCTGTTAAAAAAAATGCAGGAAAATAAAAGTCATCTTGCAGTTGTTCTTGATGAATTTGGAGGCACCGCGGGAATAGTTACTGTGGAAGATATAGTAGAAGAGCTTGTAGGAGAGATTTGGGATGAACACGATGAAGTTATAGAAAACATAACAAAACTCAGCGGCGGACGCACAAGAATTTTGGGACGCACTCCTTTAAAGGAGCTGTCTGAATACTATCATATTTCCGGTTTTGAGGAAGAAGCCCGCGAAACTCTCGCCACATGGATACTGCAGCACTATGGCAGCGCGTTAAACGCTGGAGACAAAATCAGTTTTTATGGCGTTGCGCTTTCAATATCAAAAGTAAGGCATGGACGTGTTACAGAAGCGGCCGCTGGATAAAACATCACTTATTCACTATAGTATGCGTAAATGAATATTATCGTGGTTATTTTGCGCATTGGTGGAAGCCTTTGCCTTTTCCTTTATGGCATGAAGGTTTTAAGCGAAGGCATACAACAAAGCGCAGGAGCGCGGCTTCAGGGTGCGCTCCGTTTTATGACCGGACACAGGCTCTCTGCTGTTTTTACAGGGTTTTCGGTTACCGCTATAATTCAATCTTCAAGCGCTACTACATCCATGGTAGTCTCGTTTGTAAACGCCGGCCTGCTCACTTTAAAGCAGTCCATAGGCGTAATCATGGGCGCAAATATAGGCACTACAGTTACCGCCTGGATAGTCTCCCTTATAGGATTTTCGCTTAAAATTTCAACGCTTGCGCTGCCTGCCATTGGCATAGGTTTTGTGCTTGCCGCATTTAAATGGAAGCACCGCGAAGTTGGCAATATGGTAATGGGTTTTGGCCTTTTATTCCTTGGACTTGATTTTTTAACACGCTCCATGCCTGGAATAAGCGCCGAAGATTTGGCTTTTATAAGAAGAATTGCCGGAGACGGGTTTGGCGCTACTCTTGTTGGGCTTGCCATAGGGATTGTAATAACGGCAATTATGCAATCTTCGTCTGCCACTACCGCTATTATTATAACTATGGCGCATAACGGCATAATTGATATGAATTTTGGCTGCGTAATGATACTTGGCGCGAATATTGGAACAACCATAGATGCAATGCTTGCGTCTATAGGCACTTCGCGTATTGCAAAACGCTCCGCTTTGGTTCATGTGCTTTTTAATTTTTTTGGCTCACTGTGGGCTGTTTTCTTTATTAAGCCGCTTATTTCGCTTGTAGAGTTAATTTCTCCGGGCGAAATGCCGCAGGCAATAGGGGCGCATCTTGCCATGTTCCACACGGTTTTTAATACGCTTAACACCTGCCTCTTTCTGCCTTTTGTTGGCCCCTTCGCAAACTTTGTAAGTTTGCTTATAAAAGATAAAAAAGAACCGGAACGCGGCGTTTATAAAATTTCTTATATCGGTTCGATGCGCGACCCGCCTGAAATGGGCATACTCTATGCCGAAAACGAAATCCGTGATATGGCTGGAGTTTCGCTTTCAATGTTTCGTTCGATTCGCGCTTCACTTGCTTCGTTAAACGAAACGACCATAGAAAAACTAATACCGGAACTGAACAGAAAAGAGGATTATGCCGACCAGATGCGGGAAGAAATTACACGTTTTTTACTCGAATTAAACCGGCGCAATCTTAATATAAATTCAGAACATAACATCTCGCTTTTAATAAGAATAATCGCGGATATTGAAGATTTAACAGACGATTGTTATTCAATCGGGCTGCTTTTGGAGCGCAGTGTAAAAAAGAAACAGATATTTAAACAGGAAGAAATTGACGCGCTTAACCCGTATATGGGCATGGTCGAAGATTTTCTGGGCTTCGTGGAACGAAATTTAGGCAGAAAATTAAGCATGGTGGATACCGGTTTTGCCAAAAAAACCGAAGAAGAAATTGACCATTCAAGAGATGTTTTGCGAAAACTTGGGCGTAAACGCATTGAGGCAGGCGAAAACGTAAAAACGGAGCTGCTCTTTATTGACCTTGTGCGGCGCATAGAAAGGCTTGGCGACTATTGTTACAGCATTTCCGCGCTTCTTGCGAATATAAAAGAAGCATAGAATGAAACGCGATTTTGCGTTTACCGCGCTTGATTTTGAGACGGCCAGTAATAATCCAAACTCCGTGTGCCAGGTGGGGCTTGTCCGTGTGGAATCAGGCGTTACTGTTGAAGAGTACTGCGCTTTAATACAACCGCCAGACAACTTTATAGACGCCGGTTTTTCCAGCAACATACACGGTATTTTTCCGGAGCATACGGCAAATGCGCCATGCTTTGCGCAGAGCTACCGGTATTGGCGGCATTTTATTGAAGACAGGATAATTGTAGCGCACAACATTCAGTTCGATTACCGCTGTCTTTATGCCTGCCTAAAAGAATTTTGCGGAATTACTCCGCAAAACAAGACTTATTGCACAATGAATACATGGGCCGGCGCGTTTCACCGTAAATCGCTTGATGTATGCTGCGCCGGAACCGGCGTTGTTCTTGACCGTCATCACAACGCGCTATCTGACGCGCGCGCCTGCGCCGGGCTTTTTCTTGCCGCCATTGAACATGGACGCAAGTTAAAGTGAATTAAACGCCCTGTCCGGCCTGAGTATTTCCGCGCCGCACTGGTAAATGTGCCGCGGAGAAGCGCCGCTTTCAAGGTAACAGTGAATAAGAATTCTTATTATTCCAGGATGAAAGTCGCCGGCCTCAGGTTCTGCGGCACTAAAAAGCGCCGCATCTTTAGCCCTGCCCGAAGCGCGCAGCGCGGACGCGGGGTTTTTTGCCGTTAAATCACTTGTAATAGAAAAAATTATTGAGATAATTTCCTCTTCGCAAAGTGAATTTTCGCTTAAAAGCGCATCGTAAAGAGCCGCTATTCTTTCAGTAATCGACTGACCGGTGTTTTCCGCCTGAGTAGCGCCCCTTAACGCAAAGACTTTTTTCATAAATTACCTTCGGAAAGCACAATTACCCCGCCGGCAAACAGCGTCATTATAAGCCCGGCAAGGGCAAAAACCGCGTAAAATAAAAAATGATTCCGCTTTGCGTCCTTTTTTAACCAATGTATAACTACAGTTAAAAATATTGAAAGCATGGCGAATATAAAAAGGATAATGCCGTTCCAGTATAAAAGACGCAGCAGCAAAAACATGGAATCATCGCTGAATGACTGTGAATTGCCCGATGCAAACAGAACATTTAAAAGCAGGGCGGAAACTCCAAAAAACAGGAACGCATTGCTTATCAAGAGCCGCACAACACGTAATGGACTCTGCTTTAAAATATCAGACGAAAAATACCTCATCTTTACTTCTTTCGTGGATAAATATACAATATAAAAAAGAGAATTGCTACTTATGAGCGATTATAAACGCCCAAGCTGGGACGAGTATTTTATGGAAGTTTGCGACGCAATAGCGCGCCGCGCAACTTGCGACCGCGGGCGAAGCGGCGCTGTAATAGCAAAAGACAATCAGCTTTTGGTAACAGGCTATGTTGGTTCGCCTTCCGGCCTGCCGCATTGCGACGAGGCGGGGCATCAACTTAAGCAAACAATACACGAAGACGGCTCTGTAACAACGCATTGCGTAAGAACTGTTCATGCTGAACAGAACGCAATATGCCAGGCGGCAAAACGCGGCATAGCGATAAACGGCGGAACGCTTTACTGCCGCATGACGCCATGCCGAACCTGCGCAATGCTTATAATTAACTGCGGCATAGTCCGCGTTGTCTGCCGCCGGCGTTACCACGACTGTGCGGATTCCGAAGCGATGTTCAGAAAAGCAGGAATTAAACTTGAGTATGTATCGGAAGAGTTGGAACGATACGAAAATCAATAAGCGGCTGTTTATGAATGCCATATAGTTTTGGAGAGTTTAGATTCAAAAGGGTTTTCGCGGCTAAAATCCGGCAGCCAGCCGGAATCAGGCATTAACTCCTGAAAGTAGCCGTCTTCAATTTCAAACTCAAAAAGCCAATTAAGCACGGTTTTATATTCATCCTGCGAAACAAAACGTTTTGGCGCAGAATTAGAAACAATTCCATTTTTTACAGGCGTATACTGAGTCATAAGGGATAATTCCGCCCTGCCGGCGGCGTTTTTTGCAAACCATTCCAAAACCTCTCTTGTAGAATCCAGAAAACCGGGCATTATTAAATGCCGGATAATTGTTTTATTTGGTTTTAAGCTCAGCATTTTTAAAATTGAACGCGCTGCCGTTTCTCCATAATCTTCGCCGGCGAACCATGCGCGCGCGTATTTTTTGTTTAATGTTTTAAGGTCAGGAAGGTAAAAATCGATAAACTCATCTATAAGCTCAACGGCGGTTTCCGTTTCATAACCGGATGAATTCCAGTATACGGGAAGTTTTAAGCCATGTTGTTTGGCATAACGCAGCGCATGAACAAGCGCGTAAATTTGCGGTGTTCCGGTTACAAGATTAATGTTTTCCGCGCCAGCCTCCTGGAGTTTTAACATTATTCCGGCGCAATCTTCGGCGCTTATTTCGCGCCCGTAAGATTCAGATGAAATTTGATAGTTCTGGCAAAAAACACAGCCCAGGTTACAATTAGAAAAAAACATTGCGCCTGAACCGCCTACGCCGCTTATTGGCGGCTCTTCTCCAAAATGAAGCGCGGCAAGCGCAAGTTTTACAGAAGTTCCGGCGCGGCAATAACCGGTTTCGCCTTTGATGCGGTTTACCGCGCAATGTCTTGGGCAAAGTCCGCAATTATACACGCGCATATTATGCAGTAATTACATTACAAGCGTAAACACGCTGCCGCGCCCTTCTTCGCTTTCCACGCGAATCTCCCAGCCGCAGGCATCGCAGATGGCGCGCGCTATTGTTAATCCCACACCTGCGCCGCCCGTGCCTCTGTTCCGCGATTTTTCTGCACGGTAAAAGCGTTCAAAAATATGCGGCAAATCTTTCTGTGGAATGCCGCTGCCTGTATCGGCAATTTTTATTGAAAGAACTTCCCCGCTGCTGCGCGTTATTTTTTCCATAAGAACGCTTACGCTTCCTTTTGCCGTATACTTTACAGCGTTAGACAAAAGATTTATTACAACCTGTTTTGTTCTGCCATAATCGGCAATGGCGCGCCACGAAAACAAAAAAAGCTTTATTTCAATTCCTTTTTCGCAGGCGGTGTTTGTAAATTGTTCTGCGGCGCTTTGCAGCAGCTCCGCAATATCGAATTCAGTTTTGTTAAGCGTAATGGCTCCGGATTCAAACGAAGATAGAACCTGCAAATCATTTACAAGCTGTGTAAGCCGTTTTACTTCGTTTAAAAGAGAAACCAGGCGTTCCGGTGAAGCGTCCCACACGCCGTCCAGAAACGCTTCTATCGTTCCCTGTATCGACGCAAGCGGCGTCCTAAGTTCGTGCGCTACATCTCCTGTAAGCTGTTTCTGCCGCGCCTGCGCTTCCTGAAGCTCACGCGACATTTCGTTTATGGAAAACGAAAGCGCGGCAAGCTCGCGCGTTTTGTAGTTTTCAAAAGGCAAAGAGAGAGAAGGCGTTAGGCCGCACCCGTCTGCGTTTTCCGGCGCATCAGCGCCGTTTACGGAATTGCCACCGGCGTAATTTGCGGCGATTTTTCGCGCCGTCAATGTTGCGCGGACAATGGGGCGCGAAAGCATTTCAGCATGAATCAGCGCAAACACAATACAAACAACAAGAGAAATAAAAAACAGCGCGGCAAGCGTTATGTTAAGATGAGTAATAAATTCGCTTTGAGCCTCGGTATAAAAAAGCGGCCCGGCGCTTGCTATGTTCACATTTCCAACCGCCATACCGGCGTATAGCAGCGGAAAACTCGCGCTTTGCACCTCGATTTTTTTACCATGCCTTGAGTTCATCCGTTCACTTATTTTTTGCAGAATTGCGGCGCAATGTTCCATGTCCATATCACGCGCATTCCAAACGCCAGAGCCGCGCTCATCTTCCACATCAACAATAAAGCCGTCGTGCATAAAAATCATTCCCACGCTTTCCAGCGCTTCTATATCAAACTGTTTTTGCAGAGGACGGTACTGTTCCGCTATGGCGCGCGCAATTTCCTGATTTTTTTCGGCGATAACGCCGCGTACAAAGTTGTCGAATATTTTTTTTGATGCGGTATTTAGCGAAAAAAACAGCGCGGCAAACGCGGCACAGATAAAAAGTGTAAGTGTAAGCGCAAGCCTGTTTTTAAGGCTAATCATTTATTGCTCCGGCAAAACGATAGCCCATGCCATAAACCGTTTCGATAAAAAGCGTTTCGTGTGAACCGTTTACATTCCCTGCGCGGCCGCTATCGCCTATTTTTTGCCGCAAGTTTTTTATATGCGTGTCAATGGCACGGTCAAAACCGTCAAAGTCCGCGTTTTTTATTTTTTTTATAATTTCTTCGCGGCTAAAAACCCTGCCCGGATTTGTCATGAACAGTTTAAGAAGGTTGTATTCATTCATTGTAAGCGGAATTTTTTTGCCCGATATTTCCGCGGAACTTTTTCCGGTATCAAGCGTAAGCTCTCCGCTTGCAATGCGCTCTCCAATAGCGCCGCTAAAACCGCTGCGCCTAAGCGCCGCCTTAACACGGGCGGTAAGCTCACGCGGGCTAAAAGGCTTGGTAATATAATCATCCGCGCCAATGGTAAGCCCCGCAACGATGCTTCCTTCGTCAACCTTTGCGGTAAGCATAATAACAGGCGCTTTCGACTTTGCGCGTATTTTACGGCAAACCGTTTCGCCGGAAATATCCGGCAGCATAAGGTCGAGCAGCACCACATCCGGCGGAAACAAGTCGAAACGGGCAAGCGCCTCTTTGCCGCCTTCTGCCGTCATAACGCGAAAGCCCTCTTTTTCAAGATAGGCCCTGATTACTTCCAGAATTTGTTTTTCGTCATCAACAACAAGTATACGCGCCTTTTTACACACAGACTAATTATTATCCGCAAAACGCTTTTGGCGTAAGCCCCGCGATACTTGCGCCAGCGCAAGGCCGCGCGAAGCGCATCCGCCTGCGGCGGGCTGGAGAAAGGAAGATAATAAAAATCTTATAGATTTTTATTATCTTTTATGCCCGCGCCGCTTCGCGGCGCGGGGGCGGTGCAACTGTGCGCTGCAAGCGCCACGCCTGCGGCGTGGCGCGTTGGATGTCGGCAGCGAAACCGCATTGCGGTTTCGCTGCCGGTGGTGGCGGCCTGCGACGGCTGGCGGCGGCGCCTCTGCGACCGTGCCGCGCTTCGCCCCCCACCCG
>JAIRPU010000054.1 GCA_031256815.1 Spirochaetaceae bacterium | reverse complement strand
GCGGTTTGGCGGCCTCTAATGCAGCGCTTCTGCCTCCGGCAAAAATGCGCCCAAAATACCTTTAATGCACATATTAAACTGCGCCGCTTAATCAGCTTTCATGAGGTAATGCGGCCGCTTGAACATTTTTGTAGGGCAGGCTAAACTGTAAAACTGTACAATGATACGCTGGAGCGTCATTACATTATCTAGCTTCTGATTTTTCAGTGTGTTGATTGCGTGCGGCTGTCATACAACGGTAGTACCCAAGCTTCCCAAGCTTGTGACGCGGGTTCGACTCCCGTCAGCCGCTAAATAGTTGACGGCTGCAAGCATAGCGGCTGTTAAAAATTAAATGAGGGGATATGCTGCCAAAATACGAAGAAGCCGTAAAATACTTTAACATGAAGCGCTGGGATTCGGCTTTGCAGGCGTTTCAAGAAGTAGATGCCTCTGGTTTTACTTCCGGAGAAAAAGCCGACTTGGCTTACTACCTTGGACTCTGTTATACAAAACTGGAACGTTATAACGACGCAGTTCTCTACCTTGAACAGGTGGTTGCCGGCGACAGCGGAAATCTGCGGATATGCCAGTGCAGGATTACACTTGCCTTTATCTATCTAAATACCAAACGTTATAAAATGGCCGATTTTGAATTGGACCGTCTTGTTAAAGGCGGAGTAAAATCATCGCAAATTTTTACAATGCTTGGTTTTTCGGCCTGGAACCAAAATCAAAATGAACGCGCTGTCGAATACTACGAAAAAGCGCTGGAAATAGAAGCGTCAAATACAACCGCAATGAATGCCCTCGGATTTATTCTTGCCGATACAGGCCAGGACGCTGACCGCGGCGTATCGCTTTGCAAACAGGCAGTAGAAAAAAAACCGAACAGCCCATCATATCTTGATTCGCTTGGCTGGGCATACTATAAAGCGGGCGATATGAATGAAGCGCGTTCCTATATTCGCCGTGCGCTTGACCTTGCGCCCAAACAAAAAGAAATTTCCAACCACATGAAGATTATTGTAGGCGGCGAAACCCCATAGAGCAAAACATATAAAAAGTTAAGTCTGATTTAAAAATATTTTGAAAATATATTTAAGGAGAATATATGAAAGATAAAATTAAATGGGTAAAGAATGTTATGCCCAAAACAGATTGCGCGGGAAGCATGGCGCTTATGACTGTAGCGGAAATGCAAAAAGCGCATAAGTTTCACAGCAGTTTTCCCCAATATAAAGAGACGCCGCTTGTTAAACTTGACGCGCTTGCCAGGCAGCTTGGACTTGGCGGTCTTTATCTAAAAGATGAATCGTGGCGCTTTGGGCTTAACGCTTTTAAAGTGCTTGGCGGTTCCTATGCCATAGCGCGTTATATTGCCCAAAAAACCGGACGTGATATTGGTGAATTTGATTATAAAACTCTTATTTCAGACGAATTAAAGAAAAAACTTGGAGATATTACGTTTTATACGGCAACAGACGGAAATCACGGACGCGGTGTGGCATGGGCAGCGAATAAACTCCGCCAAAAATCGGTAGTGTTAATGCCTGCGGGTTCTTCCGCTACACGGCTGGAAAATATCCGCAAAGAAGGGGCGGACGCTTCAATAACAGATTTAAATTACGATGACGCCGTAAGGCTTGCAAACGAAAAGGCGTCTAAAGACCCCAATGGAGTTATGGTGCAGGATACCGCCTGGGAAGGCTACGAAGAAATTCCGGCGTGGATAATGCAGGGTTACGGCACAATGAGTTTTGAAAGTTATAATCAGCTCAAAGAATATGGAATTGAACGTCCAACGCACATTTTTGTACAGGCCGGAGTAGGGAGTCTTGCAGGCAGTGTTCAGGGCTTTTTCTCAAATGCGTATAAAGAAAATCCGCCGGTTGTTACAGTTGTCGAAGCGCAGGCCGCCGATTGTATATACCGTTCGGCAAAAGAACAAAAACTTGTTGCCGTTGGCGGCAGCCTTTCTACGATAATGGCAGGGCTTGCCTGCGGCGAAGCAAACACAATTTCGTGGCAGATTCTTAAAAATCATACCGGTTTTTTTGTGTCTGCGCCGGATTGGGTCGCGGCAAAAGGCATGAGGACGCTTGCCGCTCCGCTGCGCGGCGATTCGCGTGTAATTTCCGGCGAATCCGGCGCAGTGCCCGCCGGCCTTGTTGCTGCAATAATGGAAAATGACGATTACAAAGAGCTGCGCGAAGCGCTTGCGCTTAACGAAAAATCGCGGGTTTTGGTGTTTAGCACAGAAGGCGATACAGACCCGCAGCGATACAAGAGCGTAGTTTGGGACGGAGAGTATCCATCAATTTAAGCGGCGCGCGCGCGCTTGTTATGGGGCTTGGGCTTAACGGCGGAGGGCTTGCATCGGCTGTTTTTTTGGCAAAGCGCGGCGCTGAACTTATTGTTACCGACCTTCGCGGCGAAGATGTACTGCGCCCGTCCATAGAGGCGCTGGAAGCGGCTGTCCGCGAAACCGGCGCGCCGCCACCGCGCTATGTTTTGGGAAGGCATGAGCTTTCCGACTTTGAGGCGGCGGATATTGTTATAAAAAATCCCGGAGTAAGACCGGATTCACCGTATCTTAAAGCGGCAAAGCGTGTAGAAACCGATATTTCGCTGTTTTTAAGGGAGAATCCCGCGAGGATTTGCGCGGTTACCGGTTCAAAAGGCAAATCTTTTACCGCTTCCGCGCTTTACAGCGGGCTATCGGCTTATCATAAAGAATGTACGGCAAAAAATGGCGAAAATTGCGGCGCGGCGTTTCTTGGCGGTAATATTACCGTTTCGCCGCTTACATTTATCGAAAAACTTGACGAAAAAGACGACGTTGTGCTTGAACTTTCGAGCTGGCAGTTGGGCGATTTGCCGCAAGATTTATTAAAACCCCACGTAGCGCTTTTTACTTCCATAATGAGCGACCATCTTGACCGATATGGCACAATGGAAGCGTATGTAGCCGATAAAAAACTCATTTATAAAAATCAGGATTCAAGCTGTCTTACTATTGCCCGTGACGAACCATGGGGAGAACAATTTTTACGCGAAACGAAGGCAAGAACCGCTTTCTATGGAGAAGTTGAGCGTAAAGGCACCTGCGGCTGGTTCGATTCTAAAAAAAATGAATGTTTTGCACGCGGGCCATTGGGTGTGCTTGGCGCTTCTTCTGTTGAGCGTGTTGTTTTAAGCGAAACGGCGGTTCCCGGGAGGCATCAAAAACTCAATCTGCTTGGAGCGGCGCTTGCCATGCTTGAACTTGGCCTAAAATCTGACTTTATAGCAAACGCTGTTTCGTGTTTTAAAGGAATTGAACACAGGCTTGAGTTTTTTTATGAGAATGCGGGAATAAAGTTTTATAACGACAGCGCCGCAACAATTCCGGAAGCCGCCGCCGCCGCTATAGCGGCGTTAAAAAAACCGGTGCTTATTACAGGCGGCACGGACAAGTCGCTTGACTTTGCGCCGCTTTTACAGGCGGCCGCCGGCGCAAAAAAAATTATTCTTTTGGAAGGCACGGCAAGCGATAAACTTTGCGTTCTTTTTAGGGCGGCGGCGCTGGAGTTTGAAGGGCCTTTCGGCAGTCTGGAGGCGGCGCTTCATGCGGCGCTGGAGGCGGCGCAAAGCGGGGATTCGGTTGTGCTGTCTCCTGGCTGCACTTCCTTTGGAATGTTTCTTAATGAATTTGACCGCGGCAAAAAGTGGAAGGCCGCCGTTCTAAACGCCTTTTCATAAAACCGCGCGCCGGCTTTAACGCTGCGGATGCTGCCGCCTTTGCTGGCGACACCCGCGCTGGCGCGTGCGTCCGGCGGCGCATTTTGCAGGACGCATCACCAACCCGGCCGCCACAGAATATAGGCATCGCCGGAATTTTCCGCTATATTGAATTGCAGTAACGTTAGTAACGGAGGAAGAGATATGCCCACGGCAAAAACAGGCCGCAAAGCGGGCGGCACAACAACGAAAAAGCCTGCAAAAAAAACGGCAAAAGCAGCCGCCCCAAAAACAGCCAAAAAGGTAACGCTGGAAGATGTATGGGCGACCATTGCCGAAATCGGAAAAGCCCATAAGGAACTCGAACAGGCGATTAAAGAGACTCAGAAGGCCCATCGAGAAACTGAACAGGCGATTAAAGAGACTCAGAATGCCCATCGGGAGACCGAACAGGCTATTAAAGAGACGCGGAAAGCTCATCGAGAGACCGAACAGGCGATTGAAGAGACACGGAAAGTCCATGAGGAAAGTGAGCAGCTGATTAAAGAGACGCGGAAAATCCAAGCGGAAACCGCGAAGACGATGAATGAACTGAGCATTAGTCAGAAAGAGACTCAACTTGTTATGAAAAGACTTGCCAAAAATGTCGGCGGCCTTAATCAGTCCATAGGCGAGCTGGTCGAAATACTGGTCGCCGCGAACCTGTGGGAAAAGTTTCCCGAATATGACCTGCAAAGGTCATACCGGCGGCTTCCTGTCTATGATGAAAAGAACATAATAAAAGCGGAAGTTGACATTCTGCTGGTGAACACCGAATGGGCAATGGCGGTAGAAGTCAAAAGACAGGCTAAAGCCGAAGATGTCAATGAACATCTAGAGCGAATGGAGCGTATTTTGAAATACCCGCCGGG
>JAIRPU010000023.1 GCA_031256815.1 Spirochaetaceae bacterium | reverse complement strand
AGAGCCAAGAGCCAAGAGCCAAGAGCCAAGAGCCAAGAGCCAAGAGCCAAGAGCCAAGAGCCAAGAGCCAAGAGCCAAGAGCCAAGAGCCAAGAGCCATTATTAAGCTCTGTTGATTTTTGTCAAGCCCTTAAAAACAGGCGAACCGATTTAAATACATTTACTACCTATATCCTCATTACCAATAAATTCTGCACAGCAGGTTGTTTTTACCAGAGGCATTATGTTCTCTTTTAACACAAAACTTGCGATGGCTAAGGCGGTGTTTACAAAAAAATCGCCTTTCTATATTCAATTCTATGTATCCAAACATTGCCACCTCGAATGCAAAATGTGCAATATCGTGGAGGCCAACAGCAATTTAGAATCTTTTGATACCGTAAAAATAGAAAAAATAGCTGAAAATCTGGTAAAAATAAAAGCCGGTGTGGTGCTGCTTACAGGAGGCGAACCGTTCCTGCGGCAGGACATTGACAAAATCGTAACCATATTCAAATCCAAAAAACTCGACGTAAGAATGCAGACCGCCGGCCTTGTGTCCAAATGGAACATGATAAAAAATTGCGCTGCCTGCGGCGCACGGGATATAAATGTAAGCCTTGATACACTAAACGAAGAGCTTCAAGATTACATTAACGGAGTGAACGGGTCGTGGAAAAACGCGATTAAAACCATTTCGTTTATATCAAAAACTTTTCCTCCAGGAGATTCAGTCTGCGCCCTTGGCTGTGTGCTGTCTCAATACAACATTGATGAGATTGAGGCGGTTCTTGATTTTGCCACCCGTATAGGGTGGTGGCTTTCGCTTGTTCCTGTTCATATTACAACCAAAGATAAACCTCTTAATTTCAGGGGATACGATGAATATTTTTCCATTCAGAAAGAAAATTTCCAAAAACTGGAATCTCTTATAAAACGGCTAAAAAAGAAAAAACGCGCCGGTTACAATCTTTTTGATTCGGACGACTATCTTGATTCAATCTACCATTTTGTAACAACCGGCTCACCAAGCTGGAGGCATAACGGAGTCTGCGACAGTCCAAACCTCTATTTTGCAATACTGCCTGACGGCTCCTTTGCTCCCTGCTGCGACCACAGGTTAAAAGAAAAATTATATGTGTATGATGACGCTTTTCCGGAAATTTATAAATCGCAGGAGTTTACAAACAGCGTAAAAGCAATAGTCAAAAATTGTTCAGGCTGTAACTTCGGCAGTTTTCCGGAAATGTCACTTTCTGCCCGCTCGTGTTCAACAATAACCGAACGGCTTATATTGCAGTTTAAATCAAAGCGCAAACGCCCCCCCGCCCCCGAAGAATGCGAACTATTTAATATTATCAGTGACATTAAGGCCGGATACCCGGGCGTTTATAGCGCTGAACGTGTTTTTAATTGCCGCGATAAAAAAATCATGCCGGAGACATAAATGGGCAATATAACACTGATTAAAGAAGAAGCGTTTCATGACGAATGGGCCGACAGTATTGATATAAATACTGTTATGGTAGATGAATCGTTTGAATGTGCAACAGCGCCGGAAAACCGGTTTATTATGCAAAAACTTGGGGATATTTCAGGCAAAAAAATTCTGGAACTTGGCGCCGGAGCCGGTGAAGCTTCGGTTTATTTCGCTAAAAAAGGCGCTGATGTTACCGCCACAGATCTTTCCGGCGGAATGTTGCAGGTTGTCACGCGTCTCGCGGCAAAATACGGAGTTAGCGTTAAAACAGAAAAATGCGCGTCAGACGCGCTTCCTTTTGCAAATAACAGCTTTGATATAGTTTACGCCGCTAACCTTCTGCACCATGTGGATATTGCCAAAACTATAAAAGAGGCGCATCGTGTTTTAAAACCAGGCGGCTGTTTTATTTCATTTGCCCCGCTGGCGCATAATCCCATAATAAATATATACCGCCGCCTAGCAAGCGGAGTGCGCACACCCGACGAACATCCAATTAAAATGAATCAGCTTGCAATGTTCAAAGAAACTTTTGGCAATATTTCATTTCATACCACATGGCTGTTTACCAATTTGATTTTTGTAAAAATGTTTTTGATTGAAAAAATAGACCCCAACAAAGAACGGTACTGGAACCGTAAAATTACCCGTTACAGTTTGTACGAAAAACTGTACATTAGGCTGGAAAAGTTTGACCGTATATTCCTGAAAGTATTTCCGTTTATGCGGCGTTATTGCTGGAATATTGTCATATTTTGCAGCAAAAAATGAGAAGGCCGGTATGGTTACAGTGTATTTTATTTTACCATGCTACAATGAAGAGGAGGTGCTGCCGGAAACTTCAAAACGGCTGCTGCAAAAATTTCTTTCCCTTGCCGAAAAAAATTATATTTCAGCGGAAAGCAGAATAATATTTGTTGATGATGGGTCAAAAGATTCAACATGGAAAATTATAGAAAAACTTCATAACAAAAATGATATTTTTGGAGGGCTTAAACTTACCGGAAACTGTGGACACCAGAACGCGCTTTTGGCCGGTCTTCTCACGTTCAAAGACAATGCCGACGCATTTATATCCCTGGACGCCGATTTGCAGGACGATATAGACGCCGTTGACGAAATGATACGGCGTTTTACCGAAGGAAATGATATTGTTTACGGCGTAAGAAAATCACGCGCCCGTGATACGTTTTTCAAAAAAACTACTGCGCTCGCTTTTTACAAATTGATGCGCTTTATGGGCGTAGATCTTGTATATAATCATGCTGACTACCGTCTGATGAGCAAACGGGCACTTAATGATTTTGCCGGATACAAAGAAGTTAATTTATTTTTGCGTGGAATTATTCCGTTGTTGGGTTATAAAAGCTGTGTTGTTTTATATGAACGTCATGAACGTTTCGCCGGAGAAAGCAAATATCCGTTAAAAAAGATGTTCGCTTTTGCGGTACAAGGCATAACTTCATTCAGCATTAAGCCTATAAGGTTAATTACTTTTATTGGGTTTTCCGTCTTTTTTTTATCGCTAATGATATTACTCTATGTTCTGTCAATAAAATATATTGCAGGCGTGGCGGTGTCGGGCTGGGCAAGCATGATTCTGTCGATATGGATGCTGGGCGGATTGCAGCTGCTTACAACAGGGGTAATCGGAGAATATATTGCCAAAACCTATCTGGAAACAAAACGCCGTCCGCGTTTTGCCATTGAAAAATCATTGAATAAGGCTGGTAAAACATGAACAGTTTATACGAAAGATTAATTGTATTTGCAAATAAAAACAAAAGCCGCGCGCGTTTTTATTTTTTACGCGGAGTTTTTATTCTGTCGCTGCCTGTCTTTGCGGGAAGCTTATTGTTGTTGTTTAAAACTCCGCGCAATTTACTTATTCTGTTTGGAGGCTTTCTCGCAGGAAAACAACTGCAAGCCCCGATTTGGCACGAAAGAATTTTTAATTTAAGCATAAAATATTTAATAATATCCTGCCTGCTGATTATTATCAGCGCATTTTTTAACCGGATATTATACCGCGCTAAACAGATTTACAATAATCAAAAATATTTGCGCGTCTTGATTATCGCACTTACCGTACTTTCGGCGTTTAATTCTCTGCGTTATATTGATATTCCTGTATCAAGCGCCGGTTTAGATCCATCGTACTTTTGGGCTTTAAATCGTTTTTTGCATATTGATAATTTTGTTTATCTAAGAGAAAGCACCCCAATAGGCGGCCCGTTTTATTTTATTTTTTATGGAGCCGATTACGCGTTAAATATTGCGCTTGCCTTTATTGCGAATATTGCCTGTTTAACATTAGTAATTTTTTCAATCAAAGAACCGTTCAAAAAACTTTCGTTAAA
>JAIRPU010000151.1 GCA_031256815.1 Spirochaetaceae bacterium | reverse complement strand
TGCGACAGCGCTATTTCCTTTGCCATTGGATTTGGATAACCTTCCAGCAAAAAGGCGCCGTTTTTTGTATGTTCCCTCATAATCGACCACTCAAAATCAGAAAGCGGCCCTTCTTTATTAAGTATGTCATCCGGCGTACCTATTTTTCCAACATCGTGCATTGCGGCAAGGAAGGCAATATTATCGATAAACTCAACGTCAACATTTTTGTATATATGCCTGTTATAAAGCACACGCGCAAACGCTTCTGAATAATAATTTACGCGGGTAACATGTTTGCCTGTATCGTTATCCTTTAACTTTGACGCTTCAAGCAAACTTACAAAAAAGCCGCGCAGTAATTTGCGGTTTTCGTCTGTTACATCGTCAAACATTACAGTAAATTCTTCAGGCGATTTTGTGTTTAAGCCCGCCGGAAATATATAAACGCGCGTCCATACAGTCGACCTGTCGCGTGATTTTATCTGCGCCTGCCCGCGCCACGAAAAGCCGTTTGCCCCATTTAAAACCGAATCTCTTATATTCCGTATATCATCAATTTGAAAATATTTGCCAAAAAGGTCAAAGAAAAAACTGCTTGTAAGCCGCACAAAACCGTTAAAAAACTTCTGGCTGGCCGGATTCGCGTAAATTATTGTAAAGTCTTTTTTTACAACCAATACTGGAAATACGCTTCCGTGAAAAAGCCGCGCAGAGAGCAGTTTACTTGCGTCAATCTGCCCATGGCTTTCCTCCATGGATGAATTTGGCATATTTTGCGGCTGCGCTTCTTCAAGTTCTTCAAGGACTTCAAGTTCAGCAATATCTTCCATAACGGCTTATTGTAAAACTTTTTTGCGCTATTTTCAACAGGATATAAAAAGGCTCCGTCAACAGCCGTATTTTATAAATTGCAGCAATGTCCGAAGGCAATAAAAAGCAAAGTTTAAGATTTAACAACACGCAAACTCAGCATTTTTCTTTCTTTAACAATACTGCCGCTGTTTGCCTCGCCGGTAAGTAAAGCCGAAAAAGGATTATGGGTTTTAAAATTATCACAACAAACAGATTGACTTCGGTTTGCGTAACAGTATACACAGCCGTTTAAACATGAATTATATTCACCAATATCAATGCTTTCCACGCAGCCGCATTCATGCCTCTGGTTTTTGTCTTTTTTTACAGAAAAACAATTTCCTGTTATTTTTGTAATTAACTCTGCATCAATACATTTTGCGTGACTGATATTATACTTTGAAAGGTCAATATCTTCCGCGCAGCTGTCTATATCAAAGTTATTTTCTTTGGCTGCCAGCGAAAAATTAGCGGCTATTGTATTTTTTTCTTCGTTTGTTATTTCATTAATGCCAAGCGATTTAACAGCTTCTTCGGTTTTTTTATAAAAATCCATAAAACTAAATGTTACTTTTTCCGCATAACCTTTTAATTTACCTGCAAACTCATAAAATTTGTCTATATGATATAAAATATTATATTTTTTATTTAGAAGCACAGGATCATAACGCCAAATAACTTTTTGCGGCCCGGTTGCGTCCGATAATTTTTTGAATGTTTCTATTAATTTATTTTTACAAACAGAACCTGTTTCTATATCGCTGTCGTAAGGATTAAGCGTAAATTGAAAATAGTAAGCATATTCTTTTATTAAGTTAAGGCCGGAAATAAGCGGCTCCGGATTTTTGCTCCAAAAAACTATACAGTCAACAAGTTCCGGCTCAATATTGATTTTGCTTATTTGGCGTATTACAGGATTACGTATATAAACAAAACGCTCTTTTATGCGGTTAAAAAACCATTCGGAATAGTATGCAGGAATGTCGGTTCTTCTGCTTGCGCTGATAATCACAATATTATTAAAAATACAGGCGCCCTTTGCGCCGCATCTAACCTCCAGCGTAAGTTTACAGTATAAACAGTGTGTCCTGTAAGCGGTGAACACGCAAACCATGCCCTGAGGCGGACTATTGACAGAGTTTTAATTTTCAGGCAGACTGTACGCGAAACAGGAGATTTTATGTCACTACAAAAAGACCAAATCGTATTTTTGGCCCAAAAATTTGGTAAAAACAACAAAGATACGGGCGCGGTGGAAGTCCAAATCGCACTCCTTACCGAGCGTATCAAAACACTTACAGAACATTGTAAGCAATTTAAAAAAGACTGTTCCGGAAGGCGCGGGCTTCTTATCCTTGTTGGAAAGAGAAGGCGCATTCTAAAATATATGCAGCGAATCAATCTTGAAGGTTATCGCGCTTTAATTAAAGAATTAGGTTTAAGAAAGTAAGGAGGCAGGGTTAGCAGGCGGGACAAGGGCTTTGCGCTTTCTTGTTTTCTGTTCCCTGTCCCCATAAAATTATGATGCATAAAGTAACAAAAAATATTGCCGGAAAAAATTTGACTATTGAAACCGGCAGAATCGCAAAACAAGCCGAAGGCTCTGTGTTTGCTCAATACGAAGGTTCCGTTGTAATTGCTACAGTTTGCTGTTCCGAAGATGCGGTAGAAGGGCTTGATTATGTGCCTGTAACTGTTGACTATAACGAAAAATACTATGCCGCCTGTAAAATTCCAGGTGGTTTTATAAAACGGGAGGCGCGGCCAAAAGATAAAGAAATTCTTGTTTCACGCCTTATTGACAGGCCGATGCGCCCGCTTTTTAACAAAGCGTTTGGCCGCGAGATTCAGATTGTGCCAACAACAGTGGCTACCGACATGGTAAATCCGCCGGACATTCTTGCCATTATAGCCGCAAGCGCGGCGGTGCATATTTCCGGCATTCCATTTGGCGGCCCAATAGCCGGCGTACGAATCTGCCAGGTAGACGGAGAACTTATAGCCAATCCAACATACGAGCAAATCGAAAAATCAACTTTAGAGATTGTGGTTGCCGGTACAAAAGATGGCATTACAATGGTTGAAGGCGGCGCGAATGAAGTCAGCGAAGCAACGATGCTTGCCGCGCTTGATATGGGAAAACAGGTGGTAGCGGAACTTTGCGAGCTTCAGGATGAACTGCGCCTTCTTGCCGGAAAGCCAAAACTTCCACTTACCGAAAGCGCCGGTTCGCTTGAAAATATCGAAGCGATTCGTAACGCCGCCTATCCATTGCTTAAAGAGGCGTGTTTTGTTCACGAAAAACTTGCCAGGCGTGATGCCGTTCGTAAGGTTAAAATGGATATTGCCTCTCAATACGCTGCACAACTTGAGGACGAAACGCAAAAGAAATTTTTTGACACGCTTTTTGAAGATATGCAATACGAAATTTTACGCTCCGGTATTCTGGACAACGGCAAACGTGTGGACGGCCGCGGAGTGGAAGATATTAGGAATATAAACTGCGAAATTGGCGTTTTGCCCCGTGTTCATGGTTCCGCGCTGTTTACCCGCGGCGAAACACAGTCCCTCTGCGTTATAACACTGGGAACTGTATTTGACGAGCAGATTTTTGACGACATTGAAGGTGATAAGCGCGAAAATTTTATTTTACATTACAACTTCCCCCCATATTCGGTAGGAGAGGTAGGAAGGCTTGGAACCGGACGCCGCGAGATTGGGCATGGCAATTTGGCGCGCCGTTCATTGGAGGCCATGATGCCCGGAAAAGAAGCGTTCCCTTATACTATCCGTGTTGTTTCCGAAATTATGGAATCTAACGGTTCAAGTTCAATGGCCAGTGTTTGCGGAGGGACGCTCGCTATGCTTCATGCCGGAGTGCCACTAAAAAAACCGGTAGCCGGTATCGCAATGGGGCTTATTACCGAAAGCAACGCTCCGGACGCACGTTACGCTGTGCTGTCTGATATTTTGGGCGATGAAGATCATCTTGGCGATATGGACTTTAAAGTCGCCGGCACAGAAGACGGCATTACCGGATTCCAAATGGATATAAAAATTGCCGGAGTAAGTCTAGAAGTAATGAAAAAAGCGCTTGAACAAGCCAAACGCGGCAGACTGCATATTTTGGAAATTATGAACCGTACAATTTCAAAACCTGCCGGTGAGATAAGCGAGCTTGCCCCCAAGATATGCACATTTAAAATTGATATTGATAAAATCGGCGCTTTGATTGGACCTGGCGGCAAGGTGGTAAAAGCGCTTTCTGAACAGTATAAGGTTAAAATTAACACCGAAGACGATGGTACCGTATCTATTTACGGCAAAAATGCCGCCGATACAGACGCCTGCAAAAAAGCGGTTATGGGCATTGTCGCCGACCCGGAAGTGGGCGTAATTTATAACGGAAAGGTTACAAGGATTATGGAATTCGGCGCTTTTGTTGAAATTCTGCCGGGAAAAGAAGGGCTCGTGCACATTTCCAAACTTTCCCGCGAACACATCACGCGGGTAGACGATGTATTAAAAGAAGGGCAGGAAATTCAGGTAAAACTGCTGGAAGTTGACAAGATGGGGCGGCTAAACCTTTCTTACATTGATGCAATAGACCCTGACGGCGCGCCTTCCGTTGAACAAACCAGGTACGACCGGCCTCGTAACGACAGGCCGCGTTACAACGACCGTGGGCGGGACGGCGACCGCGGAGGCAGGAGGCATTAGTTTGCCGCTGTAAAGCGTACAGCAAATATTTGCCCTTAGTTCATGTCAAAAATATGTTTGTGCCTTACGGCAAACACCATAGCGAAAGATTTAGAGCTTGTAGAAAAGTACAGGCGTTATATAGATCTGGTTGAGCTTAGAGCAGATTGTCTGCTTAGCAGCGAATTGGAATCGATTCGACGCTTTCCGGAACAAGCTGATATTCCTGTTATTCTGACTGTACGCCGAAAAACAGACGGCGGTTACTTTAACAGAGGTGAAGCGGCGCGTATTGTGCTAATTTCAAAGGCGCTCGCGTTTGCACAAACTGACCGCCGGAAAAACTTTGCCTATGTAGACATTGAGGATGATCTTGATATTCCAAGTTTGGAAGAAGTTGCAAGAGCATTTGGCACAAGAATAATTCGTTCTTTTCATGATTTTGACGGTTCCGGTGAAAAATTCCTTTCCCGTGTAGAATCGCTTTTTAGAGTAGGAGACGAAATTGCCAAAGGCGCTATTATGCCGTCAAATATCGATGATGTTCGCACAGTATTTCAGGCGGCAAAATCAATGCACGGGCGCGATACTATTTTGCTTGCTATGGGTGATATTGGACAATGCACAAGGATTCTTGCGGGAAAATTTGGCTCCTATCTTACTTACACCTCCCCTCTTTATGAAGATGAAAGCATGGCGGCGCCTGGACAAATTGACCCTATAGAACTTAATGAACGTTACAGATTTCGTGAAATGAACCTGGATACTCAGATTTATGGAATAACCGGTTATCCGCTTAAAATAACTTCCAGCCCGCAGATTCATAATGACGCCATGAAACGTGAACGTCTTAATACGGTTTATTTACGCTTTCCGGCAGAAAGTTTTGATGGTTTTATGAGACTTGCAAACGAAATTGGACTTTGTGGAGCTTCTATTACCGTGCCTCATAAAAAATCGGTTATGGCGTACATTGCGGAACAAAATCCTGTAGGAATAATTGGCGCTTGTAATACTATAGTTTGGACGCCTCACGGCTGGGTAGGCACAAACACAGATACGATTGGGTTTTCCGGTTCTCTGCTAAAAGTAATGAACAGAAGCGACTTTAAACGGCAAAAAATGACTATTATCGGCGCAGGGGGTGCTGCAAGGGCGATTGTTGCCGAAGCCGCGCGGCTTGGAGCCAAAGCGCTTGTTTTAAACCGCAACCTTCAAAAGGCAAAAGAAATCGCGGAACGTTTCGATTTTAAATATGCACATCTTAATACGGCAAGCGAAAAACTCATAAGAAAATATAACGATATAATCGTGCAAACTACTTCTGTTGGTATGGATCCGGATATTAATAAAGACCCGCTGCCTCAGTATAAGTTTACCGGCAAGGAAACCGTAATGGATATTATTTACAAGCCGGCAAACACAAAGTTTTTGTCGCGGGCAATAGCCGCAGGCTGTACCGCGATAAACGGTTATGATATGCTTTTACGCCAGGCAAAACTTCAATTTGAATTCTTTTTTAACCGTCCTTTCCCGGAATAATACGGCTAATTATGAAAAAAGCGCTGTGGTCTGTAATTTATGAAGACAATTTTATTGTAGCTGTAAATAAAACAAGCGGTATTGCCGTATCCGGAGACCGCTGGACGCCGTCAAAACAGCGGCTTGACCGTCTGCTTGCCTCTGAGCTTGGGCAAAAAATATTTCTTGTTCATAGAATAGACAGCGGCACTTCAGGATTGGTAATCTTTGCAAAAGATGAAGAAACACGAAAAAAGCTCTGCGCCGCGTTTGAACGGCGCGAGGTAAAAAAACGCTACATTGCTGTAGTAAAAGGAATCCCTGACTGGCGCGAAACACTCTGCGAACTGCCTTTACTTTCGGAAGCAAACAAAAATCACGACACAATAGTAGAGCGGTTTAGAGGGAAAGCTTCGAGTACGCATTTTGAAACTCTTACAAGCGCAGGCTCGTATACGGCGCTTGCCGCGTTCCCAAAAACCGGACGACAGCACCAAATTCGCGTACATCTTGCCGCGCTTGGACATCCTGTTGTATGCGACAAGCGTTATGGAGACGGCAAGCCGGTTTATCTTTCCAGCTTTAAACGTTCATGGCGCGGCGAACGCGCCTGCGAGCGGCCATTGCTTTCGCGGCTTGGACTGCACGCCGAATCGCTTTTAGTTCCATCCATGGGCATTGAACTAAATGCGGCGCTGCCGAAAGACATGGCCGCGCTTTTACGTCAGCTTGAACTGGCAGCGCGTTAAAAAAACGCCTTTAAAATTCCATAGTAAAGCAGCGGAATAAATGCCGCCGGAATTAGATTTGCCACTTTTATTTCTTTAAAGCCAAGAAAATTAACCCCTATGGCGGCAATAACAAGACTGCCGGAAGCGGACATTTCGCGTATCATATCTTCGCTAAAAAAATCACGCAAAATAATTGCCGCAAACGCTATGCCTCCCTGGTAAATCAGTACGGACAGCGCTGAAAACGCCGTTCCTATGCCCATAGACGCGGCAAAAACCAGCGAAATTGCACCGTCCAGCACCGATTTTGCGTATATAATATCATGCCTGCCCTTTAGTCCGCTTTCCATTGAACCGACTATTGCCATTGCTCCGGAACAAAAAAGTATGCTTGCAGAAACAAACGCTTTGGAAAAGTTACGCACAGCGGTTTTGGAATCTCCTGCCGTGGAAGTCGGAGAAATGTCCGTGTTAGAGGCGCCGGAAGATAAAGTTTCTTTATCCGGTTTATTTGTTTTTCGTTCTATCCATTCACCTGCACGATTTATCCAAAAATCGATATTAATTGCTTCTCCGAATATCGCTCCAATTACAAGACTCATTATTAAAAGCAGCGTATTTTGAGTTTCCAGAGCGCCTTTTATGCCAACAAACAGGACAGAAAGGCCTATCGCTTTTTTTATGATTTCTTCAAAACGCACGCTTATTGCCCGCAAACAAAACGCGCCAAAAATTGAGCAGACAAAAATTACAGCGGCGTTAATTACTGGTCCAAGCATTTTATCGTTTTACCAAAAGCCGGCGGCTTATTATTGTACCGGCAGCCTGTACAAGTTCAACCAGAATGAGTACCACTATAACTGCCGCGGCGGTAACCTCCCAGTGAAAACCATAATAGCCAAATCGTATTGCCATATCGCCGAGTCCGCCGCCGCCCAGCGCCCCAGCCATTGCCGAATAACCTATCAATGTAATTATTGTAAGCGCCAGAGAGGAAACAAGCGCAGGCAGCGCTTCCGGAAGCAGCACCTTATAAATTATCTGAAAATTTGTTGAACCCATGGCCCGTGCCGCGGTAAGCACGCCATAATCAACTTCCTGAATTGCCTGCTCCACAAGCCTTGCCACAAATGGGGCGGCGGCTATTGAAAGCGGAATGATTACAGCCGTTGGGCCTACGCTGGTTTTAATTAAAAACCGTGAAATCGGCATTATAATTATCATCAAAATAATAAAAGGAAATGAACGTAAAAGGTTTACGATTCTTGAAAGCGTGTTGTAAAACAGACGCCTTGGACGCAGGCCTGCGGGAGAAGCGCAAAAAAGCAGCGTTCCAAACGGCAATCCGATTATACACGCAAAAATTGTCGAAAAAAACACCATGTAAATTGTTTGAAATGTAGCTTTGGGTAAAAGCTCAAAAACACGCTGCCAATCAAGCGGCATTTGTTCCTCCGTTAACAGCAAGTAATTCCTGTGCGGCGCTCGATTTTGGCGAATTAAATACAGACGCTACACTTCCGCGTTCCACCACGCGCCCGCCGGAAAGCACGGCCAACTCGCCGCAAATTGAACGTATAACTTCCATTTGGTGTGTTACCAGAATTACAGTGATGCGAAGCTGTTTTTGCAGCTCTTTTATTAAATCAAGTATGGAGCGCGTTGTTTGAGGGTCAAGAGAACTGGTAGCTTCGTCGCAAAACAGCGTTTTTGGATGCGCCGCAAGGGCACGCGCTATGGCGACACGCTGTTTTTGCCCGCCGGAAAGCTCTCTTAAACGCGCGCGGCTCTTGTCGGCTATGCCTGTTAAATCGAGAAGCATCGATACCCGCTCACGAATATCACGTTTAGGCCAGCCTGCAATTTCCAGAGGATACGCTACGTTATCATGTACATTCCGCGAAGAAAGTAAATTGAAATTTTGGAAAATCATTCCCATTTTACGGCGGCGAAATAATAAGTCTCTTTCGTTTAAATTGTCAACACGCTCACCGGCATAAAGCACCTCCCCTTCGTCAGGGCGTTCAAGCAGGCTTGCAAGCCGTAAAAGCGTAGACTTGCCCGCGCCGCTCTTGCCTATAATGCCAAAAATTCCGCCGTCCGGAACATCCAGCGTTAGATTCTCCAAAGCCGCAATACCGGCATACCGTTTTGTTACACCACACAGTGTTATCATACAAATATAATAACTTTATCAGCGCGCGCTTGCCTAGCGCCGCTGCATGACTTCTCATTTAGACAATCAGACGAGTGTTGCGGTCTTAAACAGAAAAAAATATACTTACCTGTATGAAAAAGGGGTATAACATTTTCATGTTATTTTTTCTATTTGCCGCCGGTATTCTATTCTGCGAAGAACCAATTACAGAATTTGATGAAAAATTTGCCATTAGCCTTTTTGGAAATTACAATATTGGTATTTTTAAGCAAGACCAAACACAAGATTTTAGAACGGATGAACCGTGGAGAGTGGGTTTGGGGTTTAGATACAAGAAATTTTCGGCAAGTTTTTCTGTTCCGATAAACTTTAAATCTAATTCTTTTGATGCGGAATTAAATTCGTATTTTGAAAAATTATATTATGAAGCTTTTTTGAAACGATACCGAAGTTATTTTAATGACAACGAAAACGAACCTAAAAACGCCGGTTTGGATATTATGAGCGC
>JAIRPU010000101.1 GCA_031256815.1 Spirochaetaceae bacterium | reverse complement strand
TTCTCTATTTCTTTTTTCCTGCTTATCTGCCTCGCCGACACGCCGAATATGACAAGCTCTCCGTTCTTGCAGTCCGCCGTAAAATAGCCCGCCGGCGGGCTTTTGCCGCCCGCGCCGGGGCATACCGCCATGATTACCGCAATTACCATCGCTGTTTTTTTCATACCGTTCCAATACAACGAAGGCTGTTTCAAAAAATTGTCTGAAACAGCCCTGCCGCTATCTGTTTCCTATCTGCATTTCCTGAGCATTCAGTTTGTCAAATGCCTCGTCCATTCGTTTTGCAGCATCGAAGGCAGCCATTTTAGGCGCATTTAGCTTTGCCTGCGCCGCCGCCTGATTTACTTCTTTGATGGTATCTGACTTGCTTAACATTACTACACACCAATATGCGCCGGCATCGTCAATGTCTTCTTCAACTACACGAGCGCCCTGCAGGTCGGATCTTGAAAGCGCACGGGTTATAGATTCGGTAAAAGACATCGTGGCAGATGGGTCAACTTCGCTTCCGGCGCTATAGTCCAGCACCATATCTTTGACGGCACTTTGCAATTGACGGGAAATTTCGGCGCGCCCACGGGTAACCGCGGTTGTTCGCGAAAGACTTGTGGTAGCCATTTTCGCCGTGCCGATACCCACGAGCGCGTCCTCTGGGGCGTTTTTTACCGCGTCTTTTACAAACTGCGGTGTTTTTCCAGGAACTTTTCGTTCCGTCCGGGCGCCGCCGCCTGAGCTGCCCATACTAAGGCAGGAAACAAAAAACAACGCCGCTATCAATGCCGCGGCAAGCCCTGCGATTCTTTTATGAAACAAACCTTTTTTCATAAGAAATCTCCTTACATATATTAATTCCGCCGCATACAGCAGCGGCCTTTTCAGGCTGTTCAAGCCGGATAGCGAAGGGCCATTATCCGGCAGCACGTCAGAGTCTTTTAACAGGGGCAAACTATCTCTTACATGCTCATAAACGTCCGTTTCCTTCATAACTCCCCGTTCATCTTCCCAATAAAATTATTTTCCAGGGCGGCAGCCAGCGCTCCGTATGCGCGGCGTTTTGCCACATCCGCGTCCATTGCGCCCTGCTTGTCTGCGGAGGCGGAATACGAAAACAGCGCCGCGCCACGCGTGTCCGTGATAGTCACGCTGATTTTTGGATAGTAAAAATAGCCGGCCTCTACGCGCTTAAAACCTTCGTCCACCGTTGCCGCGCAGATTGCAGCCGCCCGTTTTTTATTGACGGTAATAATTAAATCTTCGCCGCTTAGCAATTTTGTAAGCGTTCCCTTTATGTTCGATTCAAAATCTTTGTTTGCGCTGATAAAAATCTGCGCCGCGTTACGCGCCCTGTTCAGTTTCGTGCTAAGCTGCGCGGTGTTTTTCCGCACATCAGCGTTAAGCGCGTCCATTTTTTTAGGATAAAGCGCCTCGCCAAAGGTCATTGTATTAACAAATTCATCGCGCCGCGCAAAATTGTATGCAGCGCGGTAATCAAAATACGATTTTAAGGCGGATTTTTCGCTTTCTGCGGCTTTCCACAAAGAGCGGAATTCGTCCGCTTCCTTTCGCGCGCGCGGCTCGAACATCGCCCAGGCCTCGGCGCGGTCGATTAAGGCAAGCGCCCGCCATGTTTTTTTGCCGCCGTCATACCATGCACCGGCCTGGCGCATGGCAAAAAGTTTCATCTCGCTTTTGACAAGGGTTTTGCTGTACGCTTCCGCGTCATATCCGGTCTTGCTTGAATATGATTCCCTGTCGTACACGATGCTGCTTACCTCGGCGCTAAGATACAGTCCGAGTGCCCTTACGGCATCCTCTTCCGCTTTTTTAGCCGTTTTGCCGCGCCCGCAGGCGGTTATATACGCTCCTTTCGGATAGACCTCTTCCACACCCAGCGTAATCCAGTCGGGCGGCGGCCCTGCGGAAACCAAAACGGGAAAAAGGGCAATGGAGAGAAAACACGAAACGCCGCACGCCCCGGAATTGATGGCAACAATCACCATATCACCGGCATTTGCAACCCCATGCATAAACTTTTTGAAAAATCCAGATAGATCTGCCACAGCTTCAACTTTTAGTTCTATTTTATATCAAGTAATAGTTGATTGTCAAGCCGTCTAACGCGCACAAATACGGCGCGCGCCACCAGTAACCTGCTTCCGATGCTTTCTGCGGTTACATTTAATAAAAAAAATGCCTTATAATCATACTATGATATACGCAAATTACGCTGCCACTTCTCCAGCGCTATCGCCTGATGTTGTGCGGGAATTAAGCGCATATTTACAGGAAACACATCTAAACGCAGGACGTAATTTCGAAGGACTTGAAACCGGAACTATAGCTTTACGCGCGCGAAGAGCCGTAGGGAAGCTGTTTAATGTAACAAATCCTTTGCGGGTTATATTCACCAGCGGCGCTACGGCAGCATTAAACATGGCGATAAACGGTCTTTTAAAACCGGGCTGTCATGTTATTGCCACAGGCGTTGAACACAACGCAAGCGCCAGACCGCTCAATGCGCTGCATAAGGCAGGCATAATAAAACTGGAATGGCTAAAATGCGCCGGAGACGGTTCGCTTGAACCGGAATCTGTAAAAAAAGCCATCAAAAAAAACACGCGCCTTCTTGTAATGACTCATGCGTCAAATGTTTTGGGTACGATATTACCTGTAAAAGACTGTTTTGAAATTGCCAAAAAAAATAACGTCTTTACGGTTCTTGATACGGCTCAAACAGGCGGTGTGCTGCCATGTACAATGGATGATTTCTGTGACGTTATGGCGTTTGCCGGCCATAAAGGACTTGGCGGGCTTGCAGGATGCGGAGGTTTTGCGCTAAGTGAACGCGCTGCTCTTGAATTAACCCCCTGGCTGCGCGGAGGCACCGGCAGTGCGTCTCAATCATTTGATATGCCTGAAACCCTGCCTGATAAATTCGAGCCTGGAACGCAAAATACTATTGGGATATTAAGTCTTGCCGTATCTGTAGAAGAGATTCTGCGTATTGGTGTTGAAAAAATACGTGAATTGGAACTCAATCTTGTGGCGCGTTTTCTTTCTGGATTGCAATGTATAAAAAAGATTGAAGTTTGCGGAACAGGCGCTGCCGCTACTGGCGTTGCAGTTGTTTCCGTTGTTATTCATAACAGGGATGCCGGTGATGTTTCGCGGCAGCTGTTTGAAGATAATGGAATAATTACACGCAGCGGCCTGCATTGCTCGCCATTGGCGCATAAAACAGCGGGCACCTTTCCCTCCGGTACAGTTCGCTTCAGTTTTGGGCGTTATACAACGGAAGCGGAAATCGATACAATACTTGAAGCGCTGGACACGCTTTAACACAGGCCGGCAAATGGAAGCGGGTTTTATCCCGCCGTCCGCGCCGTGCTTTCCGCTGTAATTCGCGTTTTCAGCGCTCATTTCCGCTTCAATCGCTTGCGCGCTGGCTGTATTATATCTGTTTTCAATCATAATTACTCATTTAGAATTGCTGTGGGCGCTTTGGTTTTTAAGCGTTAAATAAAACAAGCAGTGCGCGTTCTTCATCCAGCATCGGGGATTTATAAGAAATAATTTTTGTATTAACACCGGAAAAATTTGCCGCTTCACGCGCCGCGTTTTGATATAAACCTTTATATGCCACTATAAAGCCGCCTGGCAGCAGGAGCCGCATAAAACGGCGTGTGAATTTTTTGTTTAATTCGCTTACAGCGCGAAAACAAAGCGCGTTAAATTGAAAATCCGCTTTTTCTGCATCAGAATCAAAAATATTAACGTTTTTTAACGAGAGCAAGGCAAGCGCGTTGTATAAAAAATTTACCCTGCGCGGTATTCGCTCTATAAGCGTAAAAAAAGCGGTTTTACCAAACGTTATGGCAAGCGGAATGCCTGGTAATCCTGCGCCTGAACCAAAGTCGCAAATTTGCGCCTGTTCTTTTAAATCAGGAAACGCCGTTTGCAATTCCCGCATAATAATTCCAAGCGGCGCAAGTGAATCCAGTATATGGCGGATTATAAGCTCGTTTTTTGTTTTATAGGAAACAAGCCCACAGACGCTGTTAAAGCGTTCTATTTCTTCTACATAAAGTTCCAGAGCGGATATAATTGAATCTTCGCGTCCATAAAAAAGCGCGGCAAACGCTGCATCTTCGCAAAGAATATCAATTCCATTATGTAAAACTTTTTCCATAATTTTTATGATACACAAATCCCGCACCGGCCGCTACTTACACACTGCCGGAGGTGGCAATTCCGAATTAGAGAAAAATGATAAACCCGCGCGGTTTAATATATGATTTAGTATTTTTGGGCGCATTTTTGCCGGAGCTTGTCGACAAGCGCGCGCGGAGTGTGCCAGCCTGTGCGGCGCACGGGTGGCTGCCGTTTGCCTCCGCGCCCACCTTCGGTGGGCGCGGAGGCCTGAGGTGGGTGCGGCCGTTTGGCCGCGCCCACCTGTGCGGCGCCGCGAAGCGGCGGCTGCCGGCGAAACCGCGTTGCGTTTTCACGGGACGTGCGCCGCCACACCGTGCCGCTTCGCCACGCGA
>JAIRPU010000070.1 GCA_031256815.1 Spirochaetaceae bacterium | reverse complement strand
AATGACAATCAAGTCTTCTTGATAAACGATAAAAAACAACGCCCGCATCCTCGCGGAACATGGATTACCGATAAAAATCTGATAGAGTTTTGTATTTATTTTGCCGTCCGTCATTGCATTGAACACAAATGGATAAACGACCGCGACCAGTATTTTTATCCAAAAGGCGGCTGGAAAGAGGATGTTGAATTTAAAAACGACTGCATTGCCTTTACATTATTTAACGGGCAAAACAAAATAAAATTGCGCGAAGGCGTCAATCACTGGATACCTTTTACCGAAGACGAGGTTGGCAGCACCGCGCGCTTTGAAAGCAGGTTTATGAGCGATTTCTTAAAGGGGCTGAGAGGGCAGGGCTCAGAAAAACTGACTCCCGCAGCCCGCGCTGTTCTTGACGCGGGGCGCGAACTCTGGCGTTACTATATTCAAAAAACAAAGACAGACGCAAACGCTTGCCTAAACGCTTCTTTTTACGATATCCGCGAATACTTTCAGGGGACTAAAGAAAACGGTAGTATGAACCCAAAATCCCGCGATGAAACATACAACACGCTTATCGGCGCGTTGAGGGACGCGCAAAAGGCGCTTGCGGCAAAAATCGAGCCCAAAGTGTATGAGTACGGGTTTTTAAAGGGCTGATGGAACCCCAATTTTTTGTTTAAGCTCAAAAACAAACATAAGTCCTGCCTCATGGCAGAATGTAAATCTGAATTGACACAAACGCGGTTTGTGTATAAATTCATATTATAAATTATGGAATTTTATTCGCTTATAAGCTCATCTGGTTTTTGGCTTTTGCTTGCCGTTATTTTTTCGGTTGTAGAGCTTGCAAGTTCATTTAGTTTAACAACAATATGGTTTGCACTCTCTGCAATGATAACGGCGCTCGCCGCCGGAGTTACCGGTTCTTTTTCCATTGCGGCGCGTATTAAAATCGAGCTTTTGATTTTTATTGCAGTTGCGGTTGTGCTTCTGATTTTTACAAGGCCGATTGCCGTAAAAAAATTCAAAGTTGGAAAAATAAAAACAAACATAGACGATTTGATTGGACGGGAAGCGGTTGTAATAACAAATATTGCTCCGCACAGCAGCGGCGAAATAAAAGTTCGCGGTCAAATATGGACGGCCGTAACAGAAGATGCCGCGGAACTTAAAAAAGATTCAATCTGCTTTATTCTTCGCATAGAAGGCGTTAAAGCCATTGTGAGCAGCAATGTTATTCAATAATATTTTAATTGCACAGGAGGATATTATGTTTTTTACTGTATTGGGAGTCGTTGTACTTTTGCTGTTGCTTGTTGTTTCGGGCGTAAAAATTGTGCCTCAGTCTCATGTTTTTGTTATCGAAAGGCTTGGCGGTTACCATGCGGCATGGGATGTAGGCTTTCATTTTCTTGTGCCGTTTATCGACAGGATAGCAAAAAATGTTTCTCTTAAAGAGGGGCTTTTTGATTTTGACCCGCAGCCTGTTATAACAAAGGACAATGTTACGCTGGAAGTGGATACCGTTGTGTTCTATCAAATTTCAGATCCAAAACTTTACACTTACGGCGCGGAGCAGCCGAAACTTGCCATAGAAAAACTTACAATGACTACCCTGCGTAATGTTATAGGTGAACTTGAACTTGACGAAACGCTTTCCAGCAGGGATACAATAAATACAAAACTGCGTATGATACTTGATGATGCAACAGACGCATGGGGAATAAAAGTAAACCGCGTTGAAGTAAAAAATATAGAGCCGCCCCATTCTGTAAAAGAATCGATGGAAAAACAAATGCGTGCGGAGCGCGAAAAACGCGCGGCTATTTTAACGGCGGAAGGCCAAAAGGAATCCGCAATTCTAAAAGCGGAAGGCGAAAAACAATCCCTTATTCTTCAGGCTGAAGCAAGAAAAGAAGCGGCAATTAGAGAAGCAGAAGGCGAAGCAAAAGCGATTCTTGAAGTGCAAAAAGCAACGGCGGACGGTCTTGCGATGATAAAAGAAATTACCGGCGTTGAAGGCGCAATAAAATTAAAAAGTTTTGAAACTTTTCAAATTGTTGCCGACAGTAAATCTACAAAAATTATTATTCCGTCTGAAATACAAAACCTGTCAGGACTTGTAAGCGGAATAAGCGAGGTTATAAAGTGAGGGTCTTGGAAATAAAAGACTGTGAACGAGAAGAGAGCCCAATTTATTACAGAAGAGCGTTTAACGCGCTTGCGGTTATAGAAAGCGCCCGCGGTGAAGATAAACTTAAATTAAAGTTTATTATTGAAACTTCGCCGCTGGGTACAAAAAAAATAACAATTAATATGCAGGAACAATTTGATTTTCCTGTGCTGGAGATAAATAAAATTTTAAAAAAAAAAATTGAAGAACTTGACGAAGCGGGGAGTTTTCCCCTATAAAAACACTAAATTTATATCAAATTCAAGTGAAGAAACTTTTGCCGCAGGCGAAACGCTTGGCAGGCTGCTTGAAGCCGGAGATATTGTAGCGCTTGAAGCGCCGCTTGGCGCCGGTAAAACAGTATTTTCCAAGGGAATAGCTTTTGCGCTTGGCGTTAAGGAAATTATTACAAGTCCAACATACACAATAATAAATGAATACGAAGCCGATAAATCTATGTTTTATCATATAGACGCTTACAGGCTTTCCGGCGGGGATGAATTTTGCGATGCGGGCGGCGAAGACGCGCTTTTTGGCGGCGGCATAGCGGTTGTTGAATGGAGCGAAATAATTTGCGCTATCTTGCCGCCGGAGGCAATAATCATCAAAATAAATATTATGGAAAATGGCGCGCGGGAGATTCTGCATACATGAAAATAGTAATAGATACTCATACTCATTCTGTGGCCTCTGGCCACGCATATTCGACGATTTCTGAAATTGCAATGGCTGCAAGGAAGCGAAGGCTAAAAGGATTTGTAATAACTGAACACGGGCCTGCGTTGCAGGGCTTTCCTCATGTTTATTACTTTGGAAATATAAATATCCTGCCTTTAAAACTCCACAACGTACGGCTTTACCGCGGTGTAGAACTCAATATTATGGATTCTTCAGGCGAAGTAGATTTGAATCACCGCTATCTTCGTCCTCTGGACTTTGTTATGGCCGGTTTGCATGAAGCTTGTTTTCTTCCGCAAAGCGAAAGCGAAAATACAGCCGCGCTTACAGCCGCCATTGCAAATCCTTTTGTAGATGCTATTTCGCACCCCGGGAACCCTGAATTTCCCGTCAACTACGAAACGGTGGTCCGCGCCGCTGTAAGCGCCGGAAAGGCGCTGGAAATAAACAATAGTTCATTCAGGGTTCGCAAGGGGAGCGAGGCAAATTGCAGAACCATAGTACGTCTTGCAAAACGCTATGGCGCTTTGCTCTGCTGTGGAAGCGACGCGCATTTTGCCGCAGACGCCGGTAATTTTAAATATGCCCTTGAATTGATACACGAAGAAGGAATACACGCCGACCAGGTTATTAATTCCAGCGTTGCGCGGTTTGAATATTTTTCCAGCTGCCGGAAACAAGCGCGGCTTGGCGCGTGTTAAAGGAATTGCGTTGAGTTTTCCAATAAGGTTCAAACTTATTTTAATTATAACATTTCTGCTGCTTGTTTCTCTTGGGCTTATAAGTTTTATCGCGGCGTTTTTTGTTCACCGTGACGTCAGGCGCACCGCCTGGGAAAATAATTTTAGCATAAACGAAATGTCAGCTTCTGCCGCGGAAGTTCAGATGAACGGCATTATTTCAAAAGTATCGGTATTTTTGGAAGATTTGGACGCGACAGGTTTTTTGCAAAATGAAGAAGCAGTGCCGGAAGAAGCGCCGGCTGTTCAAACTGCTGAGCTTCAAAACGGCAGCATTGAAAGTTTTTTCTTTAAAGAAAATCCGGAAATAGCCGCCATTTTTACGCGCTTTTTGCCGCTGGAAAACGAAACAGGCAAAACATTTTATAATCATAAATTTTTAATTTCAAACGATATTCGCTCTTCAATGATAGATGCGTTTATGACTGTACAAAACCGTGCAGTGGAACGTGCGGCGGATACAACGGCGCTTTTAAATGCCGCGCCGGCTTTGGGCGGAGTTCCAGTGCTTGCGCTTTTGTTCCACTGGCAAGGCTCGCGCAGCGAAGCGGTTGGAGTTGTGTTTTTTTCGTCTGAATCCATAACAGCGGCGTTTGGCACAGGCACAAACAGTACTGTATTTGTAAACAGTTACGGCGATGTACTTGTATGTTCGCAAGCGGAGCTTATAAACGAAGGAGCAAATTTTTCGAATATATCTTTTGTAAAAAAGGCGCTGCAATCTGACGAAACGCGGCTTGAAGAAATTTACCGCGACAGCGAAGGGCGCGGAATTTTTGGCAATTCAAAGCGGATTAACCCCGGAAATTCGATTGTTATTACAACAATACCTTCGGATGTAGTGTTTGAAGGCATAAGGACAACAACAATAAGAAACATTTATTTTTCCGCCGGTGTTTTATTTTTGTCGATATTGTTTTTTTGGTTTTTTGCAAAAAGCATTTTAAAACCGTTAAAAAATCTTACGCTTGCCGTAAAAGCTATTGAAAACGGAGAGTATCACATAAAGCTTTACACAAAGAGCCAGGACGAAACCAGTTTATTAACACACAGTGTTGTTTCCATGAGCCATGCGCTTGAAAACTTTGAAAATTTTACTAATAAGGAAATAGCGCGTCTTGCGCGGGAAGGCAAACTTGAAACATCGGGCGATACAAAAAATATAACAATGTTTTTTTCTGATATAAGATCTTTTACGGCTATTTCCGAAAAACTTTCGCCAAATGAAGTTATTGAATTTTTAAACGAGTACATGGAAAGAATGGTTAGCTGTGTTTTAATTACAGGCGGCGCTATTGATAAATTTATTGGGGATGCAGTAATGGCTTATTGGGGCGTTATAAACACGGCAGGCAGTGAAAAAAAAGACGCATTTAACGGTGTTAAGGCGGCGCTCCTTATGCGGGCATCTCTTGCCTGCTTTAACACAGGACGCGGCGGATATAAAAGGCCTGTTATAAGAATTGGATGCGGGCTTAATTCCGGAACGGTTGTTGCCGGTCAAATAGGTTCGGAAGAACACGTGGTTTTTACCGTTATTGGCGAAACGGTAAGCCTTGCCGACCGTGCCGAAACATTAAACAAACCTTTTGGTACAGAAATTATTATTACTGAACGAACATATAATTTAATAAAAGATTTTTTTATTACAGAAAAAATGGGAGTAATTACCGAAGCGGGCGAAAAAATTGGAATATACACGGTAATAAATATAAAAGACGGAGAAGAATCTTTTGCGCTTATTTCGGATTTAAAAAAACTTCCCGGTATTGACATAAAACTTGCGCTTAAATTTGCCGGGCCTGAAGGTCCAAAAACCCTTGTTGAATTAAGGTCGCTTTTAAATATTCCAGCTCCGGATTTATCCAGCCTGAACCTTGATGAAGAAGAAAAAAAATACAGTGTTGTAAACGCTTAATGCCGGCGCATTTAAATAAAGTTTAATATCTAACATAATAACTGCGCACGCCTTCCGGCTTCTTCCACGCTAATATTTTTTTTCGCCGCCCAGTACTCCAGCTGCTCCTCTGTTACCGCGCCGCAGGAAAAATAAACCGCTTTTGGATTAAAAACATAAAAACCGCAAACCGATGCCGCCGGTATAATCATTGCGGAGCTTGAAAGTTTTAAGCCGCAGTTCCGTTCTGCTTCGAGCAATTTAAACGCAAGTTGTTTGTCGTTATGGTCAGGGAGGCAGGGATAGCCGAATGCAGGCCGGATTACCGGCGCCGCGCCGAATTTATTTTCGCTTCCCAAAAGAGCGCTCCATGCGTCCACAAGCGAATCGGCAAGCGCGGCGGCAAGAATTGCGCGGTAAGAATCCGCCTGCGCTTCAAAACGCGCGCGAAGTGCTTCTACCCCAAAACCGGCGCTAAGCGCAAAAAGCGCTGTTATGTCGAAACGTCCTTTTGCTTCTTTTTCCGGCAGAATAAAGTCGCCAAGACAAAGATTTTCCTGTAATGTTTTATTTTGATTACGTAAAAAATAAAAACGCGCCGCCTCTTTTGGCTGTTTTTTTTGATTTGAATCTTCTTCGTTAAAAAGTATGAGCGTTTCATCCTGTGAAAGCGCTGGAAAGAAGCGCACAACTCCGCGCAGTTCGATAGCTTTTTCGCGTATAATTTCTTCAAGCAGAGATTTTGCGTCCAAAACAAGTTTTTCCGCCTCGCCCTGCCGCTTAAAATCAATGTTTGAATTTTGCGCCTGATTTTCTTTAGAAGATTTTTTATTTTTTATAACATCAAAAAAACGTGTAAATTCATCCCAGTCTATAAAAGCCGCGGCTTTTTCGAGCGGGAAGCCGTTAAGAATAACAATTCCGGGTGAAATATCCGGCGCTTTCCATTCATTCCAGTTTATTGGCGCTGCTTTTTTTCGGGCGTCTTCAAGAGTTAAAAGCTCGCGGCGGGCGGCAATACCGGTATGATGCAGAATTGCTTTGTTATATTCGGAGTTCAATCCGGCAAGAAAATTGTCTTTAAGCGCCGGCGAAAGCAGTGAACGCGCCGCTTCCGGCGCTCCGCCTGCGTCGCGGACAAAAACAACAGGCGCGCTGTAAAGCGGCGCAATTTTAAGCGCCGTATGTACGACGCTCGCCGCCGCGCCGCCAATTAAAAGCGGAATTTTGAGAGAACGCGCCTGCAGCTCTTTTGCGATATTGCACATTTCCGCAAGAGACGGCGTTACCAGCCCCGAAACGCCAATAAGCGCGGCTTTTTCTTTTAAGGCGGTTTCTATAATAAACTCACATTCGGCCATAACGCCAATATCAATAATTTCAAAACCGCTGCATCCGAGTACTGTGCCGACAATGTTTTTGCCGATGTCGTGTACATCGCCTTTTACTGTTGCAAGCACAATTTTTGGCCTTGCCGCGCCGCTTGCTGATAAACCATTATTCATGTTAAATCCGCCGTCCGCGTCTTTTGTGCCGGCGTCTTTTGTGCCTGCGCCGGATTCAGATTGCATTGCCGATTCCAAAACCTTTACCGACTTTTTCATAACGCGGGCGCTTCGCATAACCTGCGGCAAAAACATCCTGCCCTGCCCGAAAAGTTCGCTTACCTTACGCATTCCGTTCATAAGAGGGCCCTCTACAATCTGAAGGGGAGTAAATACAGATTCATTTGCTTTTGTATTTGCGCTGTTCGCACCGCCTTTTAAAAGCTCAAGCGTATCAATTTCTATTTTTGTGTCGTCTCCGGTTATTATCGCATTTTCTACACGCTCACGGGTGCTGAGCGTTGCGCTGAGCGCCTCTTTTAAAACAACGCCGCTGTTCTCTTCAGTGTTTTTTACGCCTGATATATTTCCTTGAATGGCAAAAGCCAAAACACGGTCTGCCGCTCCGGCTTTTTTACAGAACAGGAGGTCGTCTATTATGTCTGTGAGTTCTCCTTCAAGCCTTTCATAAAGCCCAAGCGCGGCGGTATTGACCATTGCCATTGCAAGACCGGATTCGGCGGCGCGGCGCATAAAAACGGCGTGCATGGCGTTACGCAGCGCGCCGTTTCCGCGAAAACTATAAGAGAGGTTTGAAATTCCAGCGCTTATTTTAACGTTGGGACAGCGCCTTGTAATTTCCGCGCAGGCTTCAATAAAATTTTTGGCATAAACATCGTGTTCAGGAACGCCTGTGGCTATGGTTAGTACATTCGGGTCTATGAATATTTCTTCCTGCGGAACTCCTGCTTCGGCAAGAAGGCGGCAGGCGCGGAGGGCAATCTCAACTTTACGTTCAAAACTTGCAGCCTGCCCTCGCTCATCAAAAAGCATAACCATTGGAATAGCGCCAAGCTGCCTGATTCGTTTGCTGCGCCTAAGAAATTCAGCATCTCCATCTTTAAGACTTATAGAATTAGCGATACAGCGGCCTTGCACACACTTTAGTGCGGCTTCAAGCACTTCAAAATTTGAAGAATCTATTACGAATGGCACACGGGCAATTTCCGGGTCGCTTACCGCAAGCCGTAAAAGATGCGTCATCGTATCAACGCCGTCCAAAAGAGAATCGTCTACCGAAATATCAATAGCATTGACTCCTTCCCGGATATTTTCACGCATCAACGCAAGCGCGTCATTGTACCGCAGCTCTCTAAGACAGCGCAAAAAACATGGGGAGCCGGATGCATTGCCTCTTTCGCCTATTATAAAAAGCGATTGTTTGGAAACCGGTGCGGCTTCCAAACCGGCAAGGCACAGCGCTGCCGGACGAAACACACGCAGCGGGCCGGCTTTTTTTTTGTGCAAATCTATCTCGTTTGCCAAAGCGCGAATATGCGCGGGAGTTGTTCCGCAGCAGCCGCCGGTAATATTTATTAAGCCGTCTTCGATATAACTTTTTATAAGCGCCGCCATAGTTTCCGGACTTTGTGTATATGCGCCCGATTCGTCTGGAAGCCCGGCGTTTGGGTGAGCGCTGACCCAGCATGGCGCAATTTTAGAAAGCGCGCCAACAAGCGGTTTTAATTGTTCCGCGCCAAGTGAACAGTTAAGCCCAATCGACCAGAGCCCTTCGTTAGCGTCTTTGCCCCGTACTGTATGCAGCACAGAAGCGCAAAACGCCTCTATTGTCTGGCCTGCCAAAAGCCTGCCCGCTTTATCAGAAACAGCAGCGGATATCATGATTGGAATATCCTCGCCGCGTTCATCCAAAAGGCGGTGTATCGCCGCTATGCCTGCTTTTGCGTTTAACGTGTCAAAAATTGTTTCCAAAAGCAGAATATCGGCGCCGCCGTCTAAAAGCCCGCGCGCGTTTTCGTAGTATGCCGCTTCAATTTCGTCAAATGTAACAGAGCGCGCCGCGCCATCGTCCATATCCGGCGAAAGCGAAGCACTTTTGTTAAGAGGCCCCATAACGCCAGCAACAAAACGCGGTTTGTTTTTTTGGGAAAAACGGCGCGCGCATTGCGCCGCAATGCCGGCGGCGGCACGGCTTATTTCGTAAGCAAAATCTTCAATGCCATACTCGGCAAGCGTTATTCGTGTTGCGTTAAAACTACAGGTTTCTATAATATCAGCGCCGGCTTCCAGGTAACTTTCGTGAATTGCGCGAATAAGTTCCGGGCGGGAAATGCAAAGCACATCATTACAGCCGGCAAGTCTGTTTTTTATTGAGGCAAAGCGCCCGGCAGCCTCATTTTCTGCCCCTCTGTAATCAGATTCTGTAAGTCTTAGTTTTTGAATTTCGGTTCCCATTGCGCCGTCAAGCAAAAGGATGCGTTCATGCGCCAATTCGTCAAGCCGCTGTCTGGTTGTCATAATAAAATGATAATATCATTTACATCCGTATTTAACAACAGAACGCATTATATTTTAATCTAAAGCCTGCTGCAGGCCGCCGCGCGCGCTTCGCCGGTTACAATGCCTCCGGCGAGGGCTCCAAGCAGTTTTACATCGGCAGGAAGCAAGCCCGGCAGGTATTTCAAAATACGTTCCATTCGCTCTAAATGTTCTTTGACATCTTCGGCGTTAGCCTGTCTTTTGACGTCTACCGCCATTGCCCATTCGGTGTTCACCAGCAGAATGTCCACTTCCGCTTTTATTATGTTCTTTTCATCGTAAACCGGAAGCCGCCGGTATGCCCTTTGCAGGTCATATTCGGGGAACTTTTCCCAAAGGTTCGCGGCGATAAGTATCTCTATCAGCTCGCCTTTTCCAAAGCCATTGTTTTCTCCTTGCAAAAAACGCCCCGCCCCGTACGGGGCGGGAAACGGGGTGCCGCAGCGCAGCCCCCCGCATGGCGTTACGTTTACCGGTCTTATTCCTCCGCAAAGTCCGCTATATTGCCGATGGGAATGAGGTACTGCCGCGCTTCCGGGCGCACATCGTCCGGAGTTGCTATCATAAATCTAATGGTGTCCGAAGGCGGCTGGTACGCAATTTCCAGCGTTACCACATCGGGCAGTTTGAACATCGCGCCGGTAATAGGGTCAATGATAAGCCCGACAATAAACCCGCCCATTGCGCGCAAAGTACCGTTCAGAGCAGCCCCGTTCAGTGTTGTTTTCACCTTCATTTCGGCGTCCGCGCCCGCTTTTTTGTACTTTATCGTGTACTTGTTCCCGCCAAGGGTGCCCGTCTTCAAAGCGACCACTTGCGGCGTTACGCCCGAAGCGACAACCTTGCCTGACCCGTCAACGATTTCAAACGGCACACCCGCTTTGGGCGACTGAACTCCCATCGCGCTCGTTGACCGTCCGGCAAGCGTCCCACATGAGGAAAGCCCAGCGGCAATGACGGCAATGAACGCCGCAAACAATACCTTGTGTTTCAATAGTGTCCGGTTCATTTTTTGCCTCCTATTCCCTTAACATCGGAGACCAGTTTTGCCACCGCGTTTTTGTGCACATTGCCCACTTCCTGTTCGGGAAGCAGCTTATGTAAACTGCTGGTACCAATATCGGTCCCAAAAGTAAATATAAAACCAAATAAAGGGGCGGGGGCGGGGCATATAAGATCTTGCACAATTACCGGGTAGACAAAATCCGCCTCAAAAACCTCAACCTTGTCTCCGCTTTTCAGGTAGAACCGCTCGGCGACATTCCACTTCGACGCTTTGAGCACGACCGTCGTGGGAGTTTTCCCGCTGGTGATGAGTTTGCCCCTGCTGTCGTACAGTTCAAAATCAACCGGACCCTTTGTCGAATTAATCATGACCGGTTGGGCTTTCCCCAACCCCTTCATGGTTCCGCAGGACATAGCCGCAAGCGAAAGCAGGCAGATTAGCAGCGTTAGCGCTGCATATCCCCCCCCCCCCCCGTAACCTGTTTTTGTAATTCCTTGAATTACACGTTTTTTCTGTATCGTCATTTTATCTCCTTTGTCTGATGACGCGTTTAACAGACTTTTATAAATTTCTGTTCCAGAGAACAGATTTATATATTTTCTTAAGGCAGCAAACTCTTGTCATGAGTATTTACGCACGGTTTTACCGGCCAAGAACATCCTGCGGAACGGGATTGCACACGCCCATGAAACCGCATTGCGGTTTCATGGGCTGCCGGTGTAGGCCGCCTTCGGCGGCACCGCGCTTCGCGCGGCCATTGTTGCCTGCCCCGGCCTGCGCAAGCGCAGGCCGGGGCAGTGCCGCGCGCCGCTTTGCAGGCGCGGGTGGCGCACGACCTGCGAAAGCGCATTGCGCTTTTCCGGCGTGTCCCCCACTCTGCGCGAAAAGCGCAGAGTGAGGGCGTCAAATAAGGCAGCGCCATGCTTTGCATGGCGCTGCCGGATGCCCGCGCTAAGCGGGCATCCGGCAGCCGGTGAAACCGCAATGCGGTTTCACCGGCCAGCCATCCGCTGCGCTTTAAGCGGCGCGGCGGCAGTCGCTCATGACTTGTTTCCAAGCACACGCACGTGGGCGCCGTCTGTAAGGAACTGCTGCCCCTGTGTTACAACTTTTTCTCCGGCGGCAAGCCCGCTTTTGATTTCTGTTTCGCCGTCAACGGTAACGCCGGCACTTACTTCCCGAAGGCGGACAAGCCCCGTGCTTCCTTCGCCCTTCCCGCCTGCAAGGACGAACACCGCCTGTGCGCCGCGGTTTTCAACTATCGCGTCTTGAGGGACGGCAACAATGTTTTCGTAAGTGCGAGTGTTAAGTTTGATTCGGGCAAACATCCCCGGATTGATTCGCGGGTCGCCGTTGTCAAAGCGCAGGGTTATGCTCTTTGTCCGAGAGACGGAGTCTACCACCGGGGAAAGTTTGCTTACCTTCGCTTTGAAGACCTCGCCTGGAAAGGCTTCAAGACGCACTTCCGCCGGAAGCCCTAAGCGCAGTTGGCCTACTTCCCGTTCAGGAATCAGCGCCTCGATTTTTGGCAATCCGCCTGAGGCTATGGTAAAAAGCCCTGTGGCGGTAGACACCGTGGAGCCGGCGCTTACCGGACTGGACACGACCACGCCGGAAACCGGCGCGTACACCGGGCTTAGCGAATAACGCGCGCCCGGCTTTGAGGCATCAACCTGTGCAAGCAGGTCGCCTTTGCGCACCGCAGCGCCCAGCGCTGTTCTTACCGAAACCACTTTGCCTCCAATTTCCGGCACCACCGTTACCTGTTCTTCGCTTACCACATTGCCATTTACTTCGATGTATGCCTGAAGATTGCGGACAACGGCGTCTTCGGTTTTTACGGTGAACACCGTGCCTGAGGCTGCTGCTTTGCCGCCGCTTTTTTTGCCGGCAGCAGCGGAGTTTTGCTCTCCTGCGTCCGCCGCCGGTACCTCAGGCGCGGACGTTTTATTGTTAATCTGTGCCAAAAGCGAGGGCACAAACACCAGCCCCGCAACGGCAAGAGGGAGGCAAAAAATCAGCCCCTTTTTCTTTGTAATTTTCATTTGATTCTCCTATATCTTTTTATGCTTACAACATAGCCGCCCTTCAAAATCAAAGCCATAGACAGGCTATAAAATGTTTATAATTTTTTGTTATGCGGGGCGGCGGGGATGGCACGATGGTAAGGGATGCTGCCAGCCATGTCTAAAACCGGAGCCTGTTACAAAAGAAGTATAAAAACTTCATGTCTTGATATTTGTATATTAAAATCTGAGCCATATAAATTATGGACCAGATAAGCATAAAATACCTTCAATATAGTACGACCTGTCAGCAGTCTGTGCTACAACTTCCTCCTGTCCTGCTGTGAACAGCACGAACAAGAAACCAAGAAAAACAACTGTTTTGAAGTTTTTCATTTTCAATCCTCTTTGCGCTTAAAGCCCGCAAGTAACCTGAAAAACACCAGCCGGTTACACCGTCCGATAATTCAACTTTGAACCATAAAACTACCTGCCGATATATCAGTAACATTAATTGACCATCGGCGTTCAAAGGAATTTGCTATTTTTGCCGTTTCTGAATCTAATTTTGCCGTTTCTGAATCTAAACGCGATTTAAAATTATTAGAATATAAAGCATTGTAATCAGCAATAAGTTTATTGTATTGCGTAATTCCAACAGCAATAGCGGCGCTTAGACCGCAAGCAAATAATATTACAGCGGCAATAAGCCCATTGTTAATGTTTTTTATTCTTTGAACTTCGCTTTTCTGATTATCAACAAAACCTGATTCTTCTGGCTTTGGAGTTGTTGCCGCCGCATCTTCCACGCCGGATGTGGGGGCTTGTGGTATTTCCGCCGGTTCCGGTTCCATTGCTAGTGATTCCGGTTGTTCCAGCACAGGCAAAACAGGTGGTTCAACAATTTTTTGCGCTGACGGAAGCGCTTCGATTTTGGTTCCGCAATTAGCGCAAAAAACCGTTCCTGTTTTTAGCGGTGTTCCACAAGCCGCGCAACGAGGCATCTCCGGCTGTACCGCTTGTTCCGGCATTACAGATTGTTCTTGAGGCTGCGCGGCGGCAACCGTTGTACCGCAACCGCCGCAAAATTTTGCGCCCTCTTTAAGTTGCGCTCCACAATTTTTACAAAACATAAATCCTCCATTTATTTAGTCTATTTCTTCCAAGTATGCGTTGAAGCACCAACCCAAAATCCCGTCGGGAGTAACAACATACACCCAATTTCCATAGTAGCCGTCCGGGTCAACACCGGAATCGCCAATTTCCATGATTTCAACATAAGAACCGTAATCTAAAGATGTGATTTGTGTTCCATATAATGACGGAGTGTTACGCAAGCGTAATTTAGCGCCGTCATTTGTTCTTACTCTATGAGTTGCCTGAAATCCGCTTTCTTGCGTGTTGGTATATTTTGTGTTGCTTTCTTTTACATAAGCAATACAACAGAAAATAGTATGCTGCTAAAGCCATATTGATATAAATTAGATTTTTTCATAAGAACTCCTATAATATGTCTGTTTGTTTGGGGTCAGATCCAAAACGATTTTTTCCTGTAGTTCCAGCAGTACAAAAAATTACGATATTGTAAATTGGTATTAAAAATAACCATCCTTGCTTATCACAATCATGAAGACGGCGTATCATAACGCAATATCCCGGTAAAAGAAAAATAACGGAATATAACAAAGTAAACACACCCCATCCCTCAATATAAAAATCGAGGAGATAGTCAATTCCAATACATATTAAATAGAAAATGCTATAAAACAAGGTAAACCACCAAAATTCCGCCCGCCGCGCCCTGCCCTTAACAACAGCGAATTTTTTGAGCGCTCCGGTAAAATAAGTCCAGCCGTTCTTTTTAGCCTCTGTTTGCCTGTCCGAAGCTGCCATTGGCGCAAACGTTTGGTGCATAGACTGCGTTGCAGGCGCTGCTTGTGAGGTATCAGGCGCATCCTCTACCTTTGTTCCGCATTGAAGGCAAAATCTTGCCTTTTCATCTAATTTTGTTCCGCAATTCGTACAAAATGCCATTTCTTTCTCCTTTGACTTTGCGCTTTCCGGCAAAGCCTTGCTTGTAAAACAAGCGATTTATTATAGACGCCTCCCTACGGAGCGCGTGCGCCCATTGCGCCAAATTGGCGGCGTTGGGCATATTTCCCGCCTTCGGCTGAAGGCAAAAAACCAAGTTTGAACTTCGTTTTGTTCGATATATATGAACGCCGGTGAGGGCGGTGTTTTTTTTGAGTGGGTAGTGGGTAGTGGGTAGTGGGTAGTCCCCGCACTGTTTGATATATGGGGACGCTGGTGAGAGCGGTGTTTGATTCGAGTGGGTAGTGAGTAGTGCGTAGTGGGTAGTTTTTTATCCGATATATGCTGATTAGCGGAGTTAAAACCGTTAAGTTTGATAAATATATGAAAGAGAATAAAGAACTCTCCGTTAGAATTTGTATTTCATGTTGAGCGGATGCTATCCCCTGTACCCTGTCCCCTATCCCCTGATATTGCCCTAAAGACAGACCTATCCCTTGTTCTCCTCTGCCAAAGCAGAAAAGCGAATTCAATACTATGTATACAACTAGAGAGAGAGAGAGAGAGAGAGAGAGAGAGAGAGAGAGAGAGAGAGAGAGTCGGCAGATTTTGTCAAAACTTTAGCGTTTTTTTGTAGGTAAGGTATGTAGGTTGTATAGCCGCTCAGGAACTCTACTTTCTTCATAACGAGAATAGGCTACACAAGGCGGGTGTTTTGCGCAAGAGGGGGAACAGTGGGTAGTGAGCAGTGGGTAGTGGGTAGTACCCGTTCAAACCGAAAAACAAATTCTAACGCAGATAGCGCCGTTAGAAGTGATATATCGGAAAAACACTACTCACCACCCACTACCCACTACCCACTAAATACACAGGCGGGGTTGGTTTACAACCTTTAACAGCCGGGAGCGGCGGCAGGGAACGCCCGGCTTAGAAAATCTTCTAATAATTGCTTCATATCGCCGCGGATTTCCAGCCGCAGTTGTTCAAGTTCTTCGTTTGGAGAATGAGGCTCTGTAAACAGTTGGTAAATTTCGACATCCAGCGCGTTGGCTATGCGTTCTACAAGGTTGAGTGTGGGATAATTGCGGGCAAGTTCTATCATTCCTATATGATGAGTTGATACATCAACCTTTTCCGCCAATTTTTCCTGGGTCAAACCGCGCTTCCGGCGGTATTCCTTCATATTTTTTGCGAAAATCTCTCCAAGCCGCTCCATTTACTACCTACAAGGTAATACTAAATATTTTCTCCCGCTTGACTTACTATTTATCATATAGTATTTTATTACAAAATATATAAGTTTTGAACGATTTGTGGCGAAGACCGCCTAAAATTTATGATTTTTTATACAGTTTTTGTGCGGTATACTGCGTTTTCGCGCAAAGGAGTTTTGATGAAGTATGTTACCCGTGTGGTTTTGCTGTTTGCTTTGACGGCGCGGTACGGCTCTGCCATAGATTTTACTGATGAGTTGCAATACCTTACCGTCGAAACTGCCTGTGCCGGTCAGTACAACAGAGCGCAGTCCGGTATTTACGGCTGCAAAGACCCGCGTAACTATTACCGCCCCGGCGGCATCTCCCCCCGGCAGAGCGCCGGCAGCGTCCTCGAAACCTTTTACGGCAACTGTTTCGATTACGCAACGGCGGCATATAACATCATTAAAGAAGACCAAAGCCGGTACGAAGCGCTGGGTGTAAAAAAGTGGTATATAGCCGCCGTTGGCAATAATTCGCGCCAGATAACCCTCTACGAACCGGCGGCGCGGGAGAATCCGCCGGCTCTAACAAGCGGAATGTCTGCCGGAATGTCCGCCGGAACACTGCTCAAAGAAATTTCCCGGCAAAATGCTTATGCCCACAGCGGCGCGAAAATCACGCATGGCTTTGGGTATATGGTAAGGACGGCGCTATCTACTGGCTCGACCCCGCATGGACAGACAACACAGGCTATCCATGGTGGGGCATAGTAAGGAACGGCACGGAAACGCAAATAATGCCGGCTGCGGAGTATTGCATGACGGCGCTCCCTCAGCCGGAAGCCTTTGACGATTTTAACCGTGCTAACGCGAACAAGAACATGGGAAATTGGGACAGCGCCATCGCGGACTATACCGCCGTGTTGTGGAAGTCTCCTAACGATGCCGCCGCCTATACCGGCAGGGGCGCGGCATATTCCGGCAAAGACGAGTTCGACAAGGCTATTGCGGATTACAGTCAGGCTGTCCGGCTTGCGCCCAATTTTGCCCCGGCATACAGTGAACGCGGCGGCGCATATATCCGCAAAGAAATGTATGACCAGGCTATTGTCGACTGCGCCCGCGCCCTCAGGCTTGATGCCGATGACGCCCGCGCATACAACAGCCGAGGCTATGCGTACTACAACAAAAAGGACTACGACAAGGCTATCGCCGACTTAACGCAGGCTGTCAGACTGGATGCCAATTTTGCCGAATCCTATAACCATCGCGGGCTTGTCTACGCCCGCAAAGAAAATTATAGCCGGGCTATCGCGGATTATACTCAGGCTGTCAACCTTGACCCCAACTATGCCGAGGCATATTACAACCGTGCCATGGTCTATGCCCGCAAAGGCGGCTACGACAGCGCTATCGCGGATTTTACCCAGACAATAAATCTTGACCCCGCTTACAACCTTGCCTACACCAATCGGGGGAATGTGTATTTCAGCAGAGGGGAGTACGACAGCGCCATCGCGGACTACAACCAGGCAATCAGGCTCGACCCCAATTTTGCCATTGCGTACAACGGGCGCGGAAATGCCTACGCCGGCAAAGGGGATTACGACCGCGCTATCGCCGACTACGAAACGGTGCTTCATATCGAACCGGGTTACACGGCAACTAAACGCAACCTTGAACTCGCCCGCCGTGAACGCGGAGATGTTAGATGAAGGGGATGTGGGGAAAATGAAACAAAAAAATAAAGGAAACGCAAATTTTTGCTTTATATTGATTTTCTTTGTGGTAACGGTGTTTGCGGGATGTGT
>JAIRPU010000047.1 GCA_031256815.1 Spirochaetaceae bacterium | reverse complement strand
CCGCTTGCTCCCCGCCCTGCGCTCCTGCGCAGGGCGGGGCTGCGACAAAGCCGCGCGAAGCGCGGCGCTAACGGATTTGTATCTAGCAGCGCAAATCCGCTAAATGTATAATATAATGATGAATAAGTTTATATTCGTATCAGGCGGCGTTTGTTCCAGTTTGGGAAAGGGGGTTGCCGCATCCTCGCTTGGAGCGCTGCTTGAAGGCCGCGGGCTTAATGTGCGAATGGTCAAATGCGACCCGTATATAAACGTAGACGCCGGTACCATGAACCCTTATCAGCATGGCGAAGTTTACGTTACAGATGACGGCGCCGAAACTGATTTAGACATTGGCAATTACGAGCGTTTTACACAGGGAAAGCTCGGCAAGGCAAATTCTGTTACAACAGGCCAGATTTACAAGTCTGTTATAGAAAAAGAGCGCGAAGGCCGTTTTCTTGGCCGCACAATACAGGTTATTCCGCATATAACAGACGAAATTAAAGCCCGCATAATGGCAGTAGCCAAAGAAGAACCGGATACAGATGTGGTTATTGTGGAGATAGGCGGAACGGTAGGCGACATTGAATCAGTCCCATTCCTGGAAGCCGCGCGCCAGATTATTCATGAACAGGGGCGCGGAAACGCCATTTCTGTGCATCTTACACTAATTCCGGAAGTAGCCGGTGCGGAACTAAAAACTAAACCCACGCAACATTCGGTAAAAGCAATGCAGGAACAAGGCATTCAGCCTGATGTGCTTATTTGCCGTTCGCCTGTTATGCTGGACGAAGCCACCCGCCGTAAAATTGCAGGTTTTACAAATGTTGATTTTGAAGCGATATTTGTTTCCTACAATGTTGAAACTACAATTTATGAAATTCCGCTTGTGTTTTACGAACAAAAACTCGATTTAATCGTATTAAAAAAGATGGGCGTAGAAAGCCGTCATGCCAATTTAAAACCATGGAAGACAATGATGGAGCATTTCCGCGCAAGGAAAGGCAAAGCGCGCATCGGCATTGTTGGCAAGTACATGGAACTTCACGATGCATACAAATCGGTTTATGAATCGCTCTTTCATGCCTCACTGGATTGTGGAATAGAAGTTGAACTTATAAAAATAGACTCCTCTACGCTTGAAGACGCAGGTGTGGAAGCGATTTTGGGAAAAGATAACAACTTTGCTGTTGACGGAATACTGGTGCCTGGCGGCTTTGGTTCGCGCGGTATTGGCGGTATGGTCAGGGCGGCAAACTGGGCGCGCATAAACGGCGTGCCGTATTTTGGCATTTGTCTTGGAATGCAAATTATGGTGATTGAATGGGCGCGCAGCATAATAAAATGGGAAGATGCCGACTCTACGGAATTTAACGAAAGCACAAAGCACCCCGTTATAAGCCTATTGGAAGAACAGCTTGATGTTACCCAAATGGGCGCGACCATGCGGCTTGGACGCAGCGCAAGCGTCCTAAGGCAGGGCAGCAAAATTTTTTCCGCTTATGGCGAAAAACTAATTTACGAACGCCACCGGCATCGTTATGAATTTTCAAATAAATATCGTGTAGAGATGACTGGTTCAGGTCTGATTATAGGCTCTCTAACCCAGGACAGCGCGCTTGTGGAAAGTATTGAATGGCCTGACCATATTTGGGGGCTTGGAGTGCAATTCCACCCTGAATTCAAATCAAAGCCTACAGCCGCCCACCCTCTCTTTCGCGCATTTATCGAAGCGGTAAAAACTAATCTTAAGCTTTAAACCGCCCTGCACCGCAGTATGCCGGTAAAATACCGGCATGGCATAATCCTTATAATTATTATAGGAATACATGGAAATATGATTATTAACTGCGCCGCCCCAGCCGCCCCAGCCGCCCCAGCCGGTTTTGGCGGTTTTTTTATTGGAAGGGGATTATTTAATAAAAACCGGATAAAAATTATATCTTTAAGGCGCACCATATAATTCTATAGAATATATTTAGTATCTTATTTATCTTTACGCTTAATTAAACTGTGCAGTCCCGAATTGTTTTTTGGCAATGCGGGGGCTGGACAAACAGCTGTTTTAATAATATTGTTTATTGACGGGAGGATGTTCTGGCAACTGAAGATATAATCGCCGGGCTCGATATTGGTACGACGAAGGTTTGCGCGATAATAGGCGAACGTGACGAAAATGGCTCTCTTGAAATTACCGGCGTAGGCGTAAGCCCTTCTTCCGGTATGCGGCGTGGTAATGTTGTAAATATAGAAAAAGCACTGCGGTCTGTTTTGCAAGCGATAGAAGCCGCCGAGCTTATGAGCGGACGCGAAGTGCGCCATTGCTGGATAAGTATAGGCGGCGCGTCAATAGAGGGTTTAATTTCACGCGGAGTTGTAGCCGTTACCGGTAAACCAAGCGAAAGCCGCGAAATAAGCGAAGCGGATATAGAAAGAGTGCTTATAGCGGCGCGCGCCGTTAAATTACCAATAGACCGTGAAATAATCGAAGTAATTCCACTTTCATACACCGTTGACCAGCAAAACGGAATAAGAGACCCGCGCGATGTTATAGGCGTCCGGCTTGAATGTGATGTAAACATTATTAGTTGTTCAACAACAGGAGCGCGTAATCTTATAAGCTGTGTAAACCGCTCCGGCTTTATTGTAGACGGGCTTGTACTTCAAACTCTTGCCGCCGGAAGTGCGGTGCTTACAGACGAAGAAAAAGAACTTGGCGTAGCGCTGGTTGATTTGGGAGGAGGTACTACGAATGTGCTTGTTTATTCCTCAGGAGCGCCATGGTCTACATTTTCCGTACCTGTAGGGGGAAATCAGGTTACAGGCGATATTTCAATAGTAAAAAACATAGCCATAGAAACCGCTGAAAAAATTAAAATCAATTCCGGTTGCTGCTGGGGAGCGCTTATTGAAGGTCTTGAAGACGAAATTATAGTGCCCGGTATGGGGGGAAGAGCGCCGTTTCCTATACCGCGTTCATTAATTCTTGAAATTATAGAACCAAGAATGCGCGAAATTTTTAATCTTGTCCGCGAGCAGCTTGAAAAACAGATTAGCGGCGCAAGACCCTTAAGCGGCGGAATAGTGCTTACAGGCGGCGGCGCGAAACTTTTGGGCGTTGCCGATTTAGCCGCCCAGGTATTTCAAATGCCTGTGCGTATTGGCGAACCGCTTTCGCTTGGCGGCCTTGCCGCCGACTTTAGAAGTCCGGAGTTCGCTACCGCCGTAGGACTCGTCCTGGAAGGCGATTCCAGAGAGCGTCAGGCAATTTCAGGCAACGCAAAAAGCAAACTCCGCGAATCGCCCGCCGGACGCGGCGGCATATTTTCCAGTTTTTATAACTGGCTAAAAACCGAATTTTTTTAACAGCTTATTCGCAAACTTTTTCAATCTTCTTCAAGAACAGCCAAATCGACGGTAAAAGCTATGCGATAGGTGCGGCCTTTTTGAATGTAAACCGATTTTATTATGGTATAATCGCTAACCTGAATTTTAATTTCATGCTGCCCGGGTTCAACCGGCCTTGGAACGGTAGTTTGCGAAAGCCGCGTATTGTCAAGAAAAATGCGCGCATTATCCGGCGCTTCAAAAAAGATTAATGGCGTTAAATCCTGCAATGTAATATTTAGCTCGATATTCTTTCCGCGTTCAATAACAAAACGCCGGCTTTCGTTGCGGTAATCGCCGGAAATCAACATAAGATAATGTTCGCCTTCCCGTAAAAGCTGCTCTTCGTTTGGAGATTCAATAATTTTGTCGTCAACAAGCATTGTCCATGGCTTGTTTTGCAAATTTGCCGGATAACGCACGTTGATTTTAACGGCGCCTTCTTCACTTAAAATTGGACGCATATTAAGTTGAAACCTTATGTTTTGAACTTCGTCCGGAATTTCTTTCGCTATAGGCATAATGCGCACAATTAAAGGCAGCTCTGAAGGCAGTACAGTGGAAAGCACCGTAGCATAAGGCGTATTTCTAAGCCCGTGATTTTTACGAACAGGTATTTGATAAACGGTTTGAATCCGGTTTGCTATAATATCGGTGCGGATTTGCTTTGCCACCAGTTCCATATTACCTTTTACAGGAGTCTTGTTTGGTGATGTATAAATAACAATCGCAAGAGCGCCATGATGCGAAAGCCAATATTGAGGCGCAGTAAGTTCAATTTCAATTCCGCGTAAAAAACGTGTATCCTTGTCAAGAAATACCGCAGCGGCTTCGTTATAACCAAGCTGCGCCACCGCGTTTTTGTCTTTTGAAAGCTCGCTTGTATCGGTAATTTGAACACGAATATCTTCGCAAAAAATCAAAGCCGGAAACAAGAAGGCAAATACGCATAAAACTATTTTAAATTTACTCATTTATAATCTCGATTATATTACAAAAAAATTAATTTGTCAGTTTTTGCCGCAGTACGCGGCGCGGATCTTGAGCTTTGCCGTTTTCGCGTAATTCAAAATGAAGATGAGGCCCCGTAGAAAGCCCCGTGCTGCCAACTTTTCCAATAAGCGCTCCCTGCCTTAATCTGGCGCCGTTTTTTACTTCTATTGATGAAAGATGCCCATAAAGGCTTGTCCAGCCGTTTTCGTGTTTTATTATTACATATTTGCCAAAAACCGCATCACTTCCTGTTTCGCTTACAACGCCTTCCCGCACGGCAAACACCGGCGTTCCTGTCGGCGCGGCCAAATCAAGCCCGCCATGCATTTTGGGGCGTCCTGAAATAGGGCTTATCCTCATACCGTAATTGCTTGTAACCCTGTAATTTAAAAGCGGAAACCGGAAAACGCCAGGGTTAAGAAAGAAAAAACGCTCGTTTGGATAAAAACTATCCCCTGGAATAAAACGAAATCTCTGCTGACTGCCGTCAGGCGCGTGAATTGTAATCGGGGTTCCCGGAGCGTTCCCGCGGCTTGAAAAAATCAGTTTTTCAAGGTCATTTTGCGGCTCTTCCGGCACAAAGATTCCAGGCATGGAAGGCAGCAGTATCCTCTGAGATTGAGTAAGCGCCGGGACCGATTGCCAGCGATTAAGCGTGGCAAATGTATCGTAAGGGATATTACAGCGCGCCGCTATTAGCAGCAAATCATCACCGTTAGCCGGAGTATAGGAATAAATAACAAGTCCGGCGGTAAGTTCCATAGAACTTTTAACAGGGTAGCGGGAAAAAACCGCCTTGCGCCCTGCTTCTACATCGTCAAGATATTGTTTAAAAAGCACATCACGTAAATCAAGCCTGCGAATAACCGGTAATGACGACGCCATTAAATTATCCGGCTGCGCGTCAAGCTTAAAACAAATGTTTAATAAAAAAAAGACCAGAACTAAGGTTCCGGTCTTTACCGCCTCTCGAAACATAGCGTTTTAAGCGCGGGCTTAGCCCTGAGAAATGGCCTCCGATGGACATTCCGCTTCGCAAGTTCCACAATCGCTACACTTTTCCGCGTCGATTACTCTGGCTCCGTCTTTTTCGCTGATTGCTTCGCAGGGGCATGCATCTTCACACGCGCCGCAGTTGGAACAATCATCCGCTTTAATCTGATACGCCATATAATACCTCACTTAAATAAAATTTAAGCCTGCAAAAACCAAGAACAGACTCATTGCAATTCTACAACAGAATTAAAAAATACGCAAGAAGTTTGTACGCTCTGCCGGCAATTCTGAATTTACATATATCTTGACTAAAAAAACAATTTAAATGATACTAATATCATGGCGCCGTACCCAAGCGGTAAGGGAGAGGTCTGCAAAACCTTTATGCGTGCGTTCGATTCGCACCGGCGCCTTTTAGCGAAATGGGGTCAAACGGTTGTTTTTACTAACCAGTATTGCAGTAGCATCGTTTATCCTTGCCGTCTTGCTGTTATTTTTACTTAAATACTTTGCCCCTTCGGTTTTTTCAAAGAACCACGCCAAATCGTCCGGAAATATGTGTGCGGAACATGGTGAATCAAAAGAAAGCGCATCAAAAAAAAAGAAAAAATCCGGCAATTCTGGAAACTTTGAAGTTAATGAGGGAAAGCGCGGCGACCCTCATACCTGTCCTGTCTGCGCGGCAAAATTCGAGCATGGAGAATCTGTACGTTCTAAAATTTTTCCGCCAACTGAACGTAACGACCGTTTGCTTCATATTTCCGGCTGCTTTTACTGTTGTTACGAAGGGGGGCGCAAGCGCGAATGTCCGGTTTGCGGCGCGGAACTTTCGTTAAGCGACTATCTTACAGCGCGTATATTTGTAAAACGTGATAAGTCGCATGTTCACATTGTAGGCTGCCCGCATTGCCGCAGTGGCCGTCATTCTGCCAATTAACGTGAAAGCGCGCATAGCGCTTGAATAAAATATAAATACTGTGTTAAAATGAAATAATATCTTTTACGAGGAAAAGCATGACCGAAGGGATTGGATTTGTTGTAGACGAGGCCAAAATACAGCAGTCTGTAAAAACCGGCACACCGGTAACCATAACCACTTACACTCTACCGCACGATTTAGAAGTTTATATGGGACAGGTTCTGGGGGTTTTTCTTAAGTGTTCCGGGCATGAATCCCTGCGCGATTATCTTGAATACTGCGTTCAGGAGCTGGCTATAAATGCAAAAAAAGCGAATACAAAGCGTGTTTATTTTTTGGAAAAACATCTTAATATAGAAGACCCGGACGAATATCGAGAAGGCATGATAAATTTTAAAAAAGATACGCTGGATAACATGGAATATTATCTGCAGATTCAGCGCGACAAAGGGTTTTATATTAAAGTTATTTATAAATACGAAAAAGATTCCATTGTTATTGAAGTGCGGAATAATGTTGTTGTATCAAAAATTGAGTTAATGCGAATTCACGATAAGCTTGCCCGTTCACGCAAATACAACAGTCTGGAAGATGCTTTTTCGCAGGTGCTGGACAGTTCGGAAGGCGCGGGGCTTGGGCTTGTTGTGCTTGTTTTAATGCTAAAAAAGATGGGACTGGACGAAGAATGTTTTGAAATATCCGCGTCCGAAATGGAAACCATGGCCAAGCTGCGAATCCCTCTGGATAAAACAAAAATAAACAATGTTACCGACCTTACAAACACTATTGTAGACTCTGTAAACTCGCTTCCGCAGTTTCCGGAAAATATAATGAGTGTGCAAAAACTGGCTTCCGACCCAAATTCCGAAATGAGCGCCATAGCAAAAAAAATATCCATTGACCCTGCAATGACGGCGGATATAATTAAAATAGTAAACTCTGCCCAATATATGTTATCCAAAAAAGTTGATAGTATTTCTGACGCAATAAAAATACTTGGCATAAAGGGAATTAGAAACCTGCTTTATTCTTACGGTACGCAAAAAATTCTTGGCAATGAAACAAAAGAAAAAAAAAATTTATGGAATCACAGTTACAAAACTGCGTTTTATACATACAATCTTGTGCGTAATTTTGGAAAGAACAAGCTTATTCTCGATGATGCGTATGTTGGCGGAATGTTGCATGACATGGGTAAAATTGTTTTTTTTTCCAGCGTCAATGATTTTTCCAACAAAATAAAGCTGTTCTGCGACCAAAAAGGCATACCGGAAGTTACGTTTGAATATGTATCCGCCGGAATGAATCATGCGGAAATTGGCGCTCTTATAGCCGAAAAATGGAATTTTCCGCAGATGCTTGTGTGTGGAATAAGGTTTCATCACGACCCTTTAGCTGCGCCGGTTCAATTCAGGCCGCTTGTTGACGCAATATATCTTGCCAATATGTTTTGCCAAATTGAAGAAAGCAGAGAAGGCTATGAGCTGCTTGAACCCACTGTGCTTGCCGGTTTTGGACTTACCAGTAAAAAACAGGTTGAAATTATAATACAGAAATTTTCGCAGGGCTTTAAGCGGGAAGTCGGATTAAGATAGCATATTATTTTGAGCTTCTTCGCTGTTTAATTCATTTATACGATTTAAAATTTCCAGCGCTTCTTTAATAAGATGCACTGATTTTTTTATACTTTCAGAAAAGCCGTTTCCCTTTCCTGCAAGCTGCGCATAGTTTGAAATTGTATCGTATTTTGCGTTATCGCCATGTTCAAGAATTCCGCAGAGTACATTTTTTGTAGAAATTAGCGCATTTTGAGCATCGGACACAATTTTAAAAGACGCCTGGTTTACCTGGTCCAAAAGAGATTGTGTTTTACGCCGGCGCACCGGAACAGACTGCATATCGCCTTCTATTTGCTGCCATATCTGGCCAAACTCGCCTCCACGTCCAATGGCGCTGTTAAAATTTTTAATTGTATCGTCTAATTTAATAACGATATTATATGCTTCAATGAATTCAATACGGTTTTCTTTTTTATAAAATTCACCATCCAATAGAATAGGACGCATAATAATATTTATTTCATTCATAAAAATTAATTTATGAAAGCTTAATATAAAAGAAAGCGCAAGCACATCATTAACCGGTATGCCGGTATCGTTTTTTTCTGACCAGGCATTGTCAATTTCTTCCATCAACATACCTTTAAAATAATGTTCAAGACTCATCGTAAGTTCGGCATTATGTTTTTCGCGTATCCATTCATAAAACCGTTTGTTTGTAAGAGAAATCCAATAATTTTTATATGTATTAAACCAGTCTTCCCCGCCGGAAATTTCCAGCGGCTCCCACAAAAAATTGCGCGAGGTACAGCGGATAATGGAAAGCAGCGGTACGTTTCTGTTAAAATTACGAATAACCAAAATTGATTTTTCCGCATGGTTTAAGAATTTTTGCAGTTCTTCATCCTGATTATAAGATTCACCATGAATTTTTTCCATGGAAAATAAAAACAGCGCGGAAAGCACGTCAAGCGAAGGTACCTTAAGCGAAAATAAAATATTTGTAAGTTCGCAAAGCTGTGCAAATACAATATTTGCGGGACAATAGGCTGTTTCTTCTCCGCCTTTTTGTGTAAAAGACATTATCAGCCTGTCGTATAAAAATGAAGCCAGTGCTTTTGTAATAATAAGCGTTCTGGAATTTTCATAAAGCACCCTTCGCGCAGAATCTTCAATGCCGTTTATTCTTTGCTCTATAAATTCAAGCGCGCAGGTGCGAAGTTTTACATCTGAATCATCAGGTTGAATTATTGAGATACGTTCCGGGTCGGTGCCTTCTACAAGGCTCTTGTGCAAATCCGGCGCCTGTAACGATACAAGATAACCAAAAAACGCGCCTCGGTCGTGCTGCACGCTGGAATCCAGCACGGCATAAAAAAAACGCGCCGCTTCTTTTAAATTTTGAATTTCATGTTTAAAGCCGCTTTTAAGCAGGTTTTCTTCGTAGTCAAACATTCCAGGATATTTTTCGTTTATCGACCTGCCTTCACTTACAACAAGTGAATTAATATATATATCTATAGTCTGACGTCCGGTAAAAAGCCCTATAATCCAATACAAAAACTTTGTAAAAAGAGAAAGCTTTGCATAGCGCTCATCTACTCCTTTGGGAACGATGCGTTGTTTTTCGTCAACAAGCGGTTCTCCGGAAACCAGCGCCGTTTTTTTTATTTTTTCCAAAAGCCGCTTTTTTTCTTCACCGGGAAGCCCGGACACAAGATGGTCAAAAACGCCGTATTTATCCTGTGCCATAGTCATTTTTGTTTTTGCTCCCAGTTCCACGCGGTTTTTATTATTTCGTTAATATCAAGATAGCGCGCCTGCCGAAAGCAGGCAGGCGCAAAATTATAAAACATTGAACAATAACAGCGTTTTGCCAGGGATAGAAGTAAAGGCAACTTAACCCCGTAAATGCCTATGGAACCAAACCAATCTTAAAATCGCCATATTTGCCGCTTGCATAATCAAAAGCTTTTTCCCATTCTTCAAGTTTAAAAGTTGTTTTAAGTACGCCATTGGTTTTTAACGCTCCACTGTTAATTCCATCAATAACGAAAGGAAAACAATATGGGCTTAAATGAGAACCGCGAATATCAAGCTCTTTTCTGTCGCCAATAATAGACCAGTCAACTGTAGTGTCAGAACCGAATACGCTAAATTCAACAAAAACACCCAGTTTGCGGATTATGCTTAAACCCTGAATAACGCTTGAAGGATGCCCTGTAGCTTCGATATATGTATCGCAGCCATAATTATCTGTCATTTTATTTATTTCGGCAATTACATCAATTTTTGAGGGATTAAAGGTATGTGTAGCGCCAAATTCTTTTGCTTTGGCAAGCCTTTCGTCCGACATATCAAGTGAAACAAGCGCTTTTGGGTGCTTTAAGGCAGCGTATGTTACCATACCAAGTCCAAGCGTCCCTGCGCCTGAAATTACAACAATATCATCGCATTGAATTTCCGCGCGGTCTACGGCGTGTTTTGAACAGGCATAAGGTTCAATCAAAAGCGCTTTTTCCAAAGACAGATTTTTAGGCACCTTATGAATGTGGCAGGTTTTTGGATAGCGAACATACTCCGCCATGCCGCCGTTGTTTTTCCCCTGAAAACCAAGCATATCGTGCGGCTGGCACATCCAATACTTGCCGCTTTTGCAAAATCTGCACTCTCCGCAGGGGACAATCTGGTCGGCTGTTACACGGTCGCCGAGCTGCCAGTTTTTAACATTTGCGCCCATTTCGACTATAGTTCCCAAAAACTCATGTCCGGGAATAAACGGCGCTTTAACCCATGCCGGCTGAATCTTATCGCCCCAGAACATGGGAGCGCCGTGCTTGCACTTTAAATCGCCCGCACAAATCCCGCAGCCTTCAACTTTAACAATTATGTCGTCAGGGCCGCATTCCGGCGACGGATACGCTTTTTCAAACCGGTAATCGGTTGGGCTGTAGGCAACCACAGCCCGCATTGTTTTTGGATAATTCATAATTACTCTCCTTGTATCTTATTGCCCGTTTCAGGGTCAAAAAGATGCGTTTTTGCAGAATTAAATTCAAGATGAATAATATCTCCGCGTTTAAAAACCATATTATCCTGCGTTGTAAGGTTTAGCAGTTCCCCTCCGACACGAACGGAAAGCCTCCCTTCGTCTCCGAAGTTTTCGTATACGGCAACCGGAATAGGCGTACTTGTACCTGTTTTGGTTATTATTACGTCAACAGGTCTTACGCCAAGCGTTACAGACATTCCGTCTTTTACAACAGAACGATAAAAATCCGGAACCTTTACGCGCAGGTCGCTGTCTTTAAACGAAAAATAAAATCCATCCTGTGTTTTTACTATCACAGATTTTAAAAGATTCATAGGCGGTTCGCCAATGAATCCGGCCACAAATTCATTGGCCGGCTGGTCGTAGACTTCTAGCGGAGTTCCAAGCTGCTGCAAAACCCCGTCTTTCATTATAATAATTACATCGGCAAGGGACATGGCCTCGATTTGGTCATGCGTTACAATAATTGTAGTACATTCAATTTCGTGGTGCATCCGCTTGATTTCCTGACGCAGAGTCTGGCGCATTTTGCCGTCAAGATGGCTTAAAGGTTCGTCAAGCAGCAACAAACCAGGCTCGCGCACAATAGCCCGCGCAATATTTACGCGCTGTTTTTGCCCGCCGGAAAGCGCGCTTGGCTTCATGGTCAGAAGCTCGTCCACTTTTAAAAGAGGGGCGACCTTGTCTATTGATTTTTTTATTTGCGCTTCGGAAAGTTTTTTTGCGCGCAGGTTGAATGCCAGGTTATCGTAAACAGAAAGCGGCGGATACAATGCATAATCTTCAAAAGCAAGCCCTATATTACGGTCTTTGGGCAAAAGATTATTAATGCAAACATCATCAATAAACATTTCGCCGCTTGTAATTTTTTCCAGTCCCGCTATCATACGAAGCGTTGTTGATTTTCCGCAGCCTGAAGGCCCTAAAATGCCAATAAAAGATTTGTCTTTACATTCAAAAGAAAGATTTTTTACCGCAAAATCGTTAACATGTTTTTTGACAAAAAGTTTTTTTTCTCCGTCATCATAACGTTTAAAAACATTTTTTAATCTAATCTGTGCCATATAAACTCCTAAGGCCTTTAACGGTAATTTTCAATGCCGCTTCGCGTAATAAACAACTGGTTACTCCGGTTAAAATAAAGCGCGTTCTTCATATTAAAATTGATATAGACTGTTTGGTCTAAATTCGCCTGTGTGTCATTTGGGGCGGCAATTCTTATATGCGTTCCGTCTGTTTCTACCGTCATAATAACTTTATTGCCGATAGGTTCAACCGTAAAGACAGAGCCCTTTAATGCGCCGGCTTTTTGTTCGCTAAAACTAAAAGATACGTCTGTACCGCGAAGTCCTATGTCCAAATCTGTTACACCGGCCGAAGTTATTGCCTGCGCCGCGTCCTGCTCCAGCTCCAGCGTTGCACCAAGCGTTTTAAGCGCAGGTTTGCCGCCTTCGTTTTTTAGTTCGCCGGGGAATATGTTAATTTCGGGCTCGCCAAAAAGCCGCGCTACAAACTCGTTTATCGGCGTGTAGTACATTTGCAAAGAAGTTCCGAGCTGTTCAATTTTACCGTTATTCATTACCGCGATACGGTCGGCAAGCGACATTGCCTCCATAAAATCGTGTGTAACGTAGATTGTTGTTGTGTTAAATGCGCTTTGCATTTCTTTTAATTCGCCACGCATAAAATGCCGCAGTTTTGCGTCAAGATGCGCAAGCGGTTCGTCCATTAAAAACACATTAGGCTCACGAACCAAACAGCGTCCAATTGCCACGCGCTGCCGCTGGCCGTTGGAAAGCTGGCTTGGACGGCGCGAATAAATGCCTTCGACATTATGCATATTCATCATTTTAATTACTTTTTCTACGGCATTTTTTATATAATCTTCGTCTTTTTTGTAACGTTTACTTCGTAACGGGAAGGCTATGTTATCGTAAACAGAAAGATGCGGATACAATGCATAATTTTCGAATACCATAGACACATTACGATACATTGGTTCTATTAAATTGACAATTTCGCCGCCTATTTTTACAAGACCTTCCTGCGGAAATTCTATGCCGGCAATGACTTTAAGCGTTGTAGTTTTTCCAGCGCCTGCCGGCCCGAACAGTACAAAAAATTCATTATCATGAATATCAAGAGAAAGATTATCTACGGCAATTTTTTCTTTATACTTTTTTGTTATATTTTCCAATTGAATACGCGCCATTTTTACCCCTTTACCGCGCCGAAGCTCAAACCGCGCACAAGATGTTTTTGAATGAACAAACAAATAATAATTTCCGGCAGCACCGCTATAATTGCCGCCACAGCGACCTGGCCGTAATGCACGGAATCTGAAGCAAGGTAGCGAAGCGAAGTTATTGTTATTGTCTGCACGTTTGTACCGCTTAACAAAAGCGGGAAAGTATAGCTGTTCCAGGCAAAAATAAACGCAAGCAGCCCTGAGGCAACCAAACCTGGTTTTATAAGCGGTAAAAGCACCTTAAAGAACACTTCGTACCAGCTGTAACCGTCGAGCTGCGCCGCCTGTTCAATTTCTACGCTTATATCTTCAAAATATCCGCGAACAACCCAAATTAAAAGCGGCATTGTTATTAATTGATAAACCCATATTAAGCCGAAATAAGTATCGTATAAGCCAATGCGCTCAAAAATGAGGTATATGGGCAGAATAACGAGAATTTCCGGCGCAAATTTAAATGAAAGTATCTGAAATGCCCAGCCTTCCTTGTTTTTAAAATCGTAACGGGCAAGCGCGTAGGCCGCCGGAACGCCGGCAAGCACAGTTAAAAGCACCGCGCCTGTAGAAACGCCAAGATTCTGCAAAAATGCTTTTATATAATCAGATTCCGGACGGAATAAAACAATTTCATAATTTGAAAACGTCGGGGTAAAATTAAACACCGTTGTTACTACTTCGGCATCGCTTTTTAACGACATAAGAAACATCCACAAAATAGGGAACAGCGCGAATATGGCATATATTGTAAGACCAAAATTCCTGCCGACTTCAATAAGCGCTTCTTCCGTTTTTTTGTTACGCGCCGCTTTTTCTATATCTGTCATAGTAAGCCTCCAAAAATAAACATACAAATCCGGCTACAAACCGGCCGCTTCTTTTGCGTATTTGCGCTGTTTTTCGACAAGAAATTTTGCCGAAATATTAACGATAATCCAAAGTACCAAAAGATACGGAAGCGCCCTTCCCAGTCTTTGGTAAACAAAACCGGTTATATAACTTGTTACAGATATATTCATTAAAGCGTCTCCGGGGCCGCCTTTGGTAAGCGCATAAATTATGCCAAACTCCTGCAAGGAGGCCATTAATCTGAAAAGAACCGCTATATAAATAAAAGGCTTAAGCATAGGAAGCGTAAGCGTTTTAAATGTAAACCAGGCGCTTGCGCCGTCTACCTGCGCGGCTTCAAACGGTGATTTTGGCAATGACTGAATACCGGCCAAAATTAAAAGCAGCATAAACGGCGTATTTACCCATGCGTCTATTAACACAACTGTAAACATTGCTGTTTTAGGCGAAGATGCCCAGGTAAAACCGCCAAGCCCTATTACGCTTAATGCTTTTTCTATTATTCCGACAGAGCCGTTTATCATAAGCTGCCAAATTAACACTGCAATTACAGGGGCAACCATAAGCGGAAACATCAGCGTAACTTTTAAAATACGGCAATAGCGTGAATCTTTTCTGAGCAAGAAAGCAATTCCCATACCCAGAAGAAGCTCGAAAATTGTTGCGCTTAACGCATAAATTACCGTAATTGCTATTGCATGATAAAATTGGCTGGAGGCAAAAAGTCCGCCTATTTGTAATTTGCCTTCTACGGTATCAAAGCTCAGCCAGTTACGGAACCAATTCCACTTCCAGCTGTCTATTGGATTACGATAAGAGGCATCGGTAAGCGAAAGCAATATCGCTGTAAGAAACGGAATCATAATGCCAATTAAAATAATCATTCCTGGCGCTATTATATAATATGGGCGCATTCGTAAATTACGCGGCATCTCATTGTAATTTACCGGTTGTTCTACGGCCGTTTTTTTTGACATGGAATCCCCTTTTAAACAGTACCCGCAAGTAACGCGGAATAAACACGCGCCCCTGCGGGTAAATACAAATTAAAACATAATTACATTATTCAACTTTAACATCGGCTACGGCGGCGTCCATGAATTGTTTTAACTTATTCAAACGTTCTTCAACCGGAGCGCCGGCAACCATATCCTGTAATGCTGAAGCCCATTCTGTTGTGGTTTCAAAAAACGCCGGCTGCGGCGTAAACAAAATGGACGCATTTTCGCTCGTCTTGTTAAATGTGCTTATAAAACCTTCCTGGTCGGCCATTTTTGCCTGGAATCCGGGATCCTGCCATGTAGATGTGCGCACGGGGTCCATGTTATTGCCCTGTACCGAGGCGCTTTTAAGGAATTCTTTACCTGTAAAGTATTGCAGGAAGAGCCATGCGCCAATCTTGTTTTTGGAAGAGGCATTCATTGAAGCTGCCCAAATCCAGAAATTCGATTTAACAGTATCGCCGGCTTTTGCCACAGGCATCATGGTAAACGCGATATTGCCCTTTTCTTTGTAATCGCCAAGATTAACAAGGACTTCGGTGTTATCCGCATCCCAGTCCATAGCGGCGATACCCGCGCCAAGGTCAGACTGGGAAATATACCAGTATTTGGATGTCCAGTCTTTGGCTGCGCCGGTCTGTACAAGTTCAACCCAGAATTTATTCATTGCGATAGATTCCGGCGAATTCACTTTGGAAACGAGCTTTCCGCCTTCGATAGCAAAGTCAACCGCGCCGAAATTTGCGTAAGTTGAAAGATACGCGGGATGTATTGTTCCCCAGTCGCGCGCGCCGCGAAGCGCAAGCGGGTATGACTGCGCGCCGTTCCAGCCCTGAAGTTTTTTGCAAACTGCAAGCAGTTCATCGTAGGTAACAGGAGGTTTTGTAATTCCTGCTTTTTCAAACGCCGGTTTGTTGTAAGCAAGCGAATAAATTTCGCAGCCAAGCGGCAGTGCCCAAAGAGTGCCTGTTCCGCCGCGGTGGCCGGTTTTACCGTCCCAGCGAAGCGCGTTAATAACGCTTTCTACAAAATCGTCATAATCGTAATCCGGGCCGACAAGCGCGCTGTTTGCAAAATACGGGTCGAGACCTTCAAGGAAACCCGAAGTTGCATAATTCCACATCTGATAAACGCCCGTCATAAAAACATCGGGCGTACCGGATTTACTTGGCAAGGCGTTATTTACTTTGTCGAAATAATTTGCTTCCGGCGTTACAGAAACATTTACTTTGATTCCCGTAAGATTTTGGAAATCGTTAATCTGCTGCTGTAATGCGTCCGTTGTTGAATGTTGAACCATCCAAACGGTTATTTCCGTGCCTTTAGCCCTTTGCCAGTCAAATGGCCCAGTCGCGCTTTCGACTGATTCTCCGCTGCCGCCTTTTTTGGAACAAGCCGAAAAAAGCGCAAGGCAAGCCAAAACGGCTGCTGCCGTCTTTTTGAAATGCATATATTTTTGCTCCTCTGTCCATTCATGGACTAAAATAATATGCCTATAAGCATAAATTAAAATACGAAATCTGTCAATGAAGATTTTTTGTTCTGCGGCGCCATGTTTTGCATGGCTGCCCTATCCGCGTTTCCCTGCGCTTTGCGAAGAGAAACGCACAAGCGGCGGGCAGCCGCCTTTTATGGGGAAGCTGCCGCCGTTTAGTGCGACGCGGAGTCCTGATTTGCGGCGGCCGGCTATGGGTATGCCAAATGACCGCCGCAATAACCAGGATGCTGTTCTCCGCGGAACCGCCGCGCTGCAAATACGGCCATCTGCGGCGGGACGGTTTCAATACAACCGCAAAGCGGCTGCTCTGCCGGACGGGCAGGATGTTAGACCCGGCGCGGCTAACTTTTACCGAAAAATGGGTATGGCAGTAAAAAACTTCCATACCCATTAAAAAACGAAGGAGTTTGTTTTTTAAAATTTAAGCGTTATTCCCGCACTTGCAACCGATATAGGGCTGTAACCAACTTCAGCATAGAGGCCCAGATTTTTTATGAAGAACCATCTTACACCAAGGTTAAACGCATAATAAAACGAACTTAAATCATATTCGTTTTCTATTTTTTGCTCGTTCGGCCATAAGATGGTGTATTCTTGTTTTTGATTATAAATCATCCAGCCAAGATTTAAACCGACGTATGTATCGAGATTCCTGGCAAAATTAAAATGCCAGGCCGCCCTTGCGCCAATTCCCATCATCGTACCTGTCCATTTAGTACCAGCTACTTTTTGATCATACATCGCAATTCCGTAATACGCGCCGAATGAAAGCGGTATTTTTTTTAAGCCTGAATATTCAATACTTGCGGAAAGGGGCGGTAAACTCATGTCATAAGGCAGTATCCCCCAGCCTATGCCGGCGTTTATAAGCAAGTTGCTGCTGTCAATTCCAGGCGCATAACTGTTGTACCACTTTCCGCCTTCCTGGGCAGAAGCCATACCCGCAATAACCGATGCAAGTACTAAACCAATAAAAATTTTTTTTGCCATTTTTTCTCCTTTACTTTGGCAATCAAAGTTTTAGGAGTTATCTGCTCAATTTTATAAAATTTTATTCGCAGAAACGGACGTCTGCGTTCATGCAAAATAAAAATTCCAAAATCGGCAAATAACTCCACGTAAATAAAATATTTCTTAATGATACCACCCCCCCCCCCCCGTCAATAGTTTTTTGTCAAAATTCTTTAAAATTCTTTAAA
>JAIRPU010000019.1 GCA_031256815.1 Spirochaetaceae bacterium | reverse complement strand
GTTAAGAGCTATTACATCTGCCCATGAAAGTCCTTGATATAGTCCTTTATACTTGATATAGGCGCGGTAGTATCCTTCAGATGTATATACCTTCTCAAACTCAATATATTCTGATTCTGCAAACAGCGGTGTCCACAGAGCGAACAACAAAACAAAAACAAACGTTTTTTTCATGTAAAAATTCCTTTGCGTTTACAGTCCGCCGGCTTACGAATGTGGTATTTCAGTGTATTTTCCATTAACCCATTCACCAACAACAGTTTCTTTGCCGTTTGCATCCTTCCAAACAGTTTTGCAGGTAACGGCTTTATTAAAACCTTTGTATTGATATTTACCTCTGCTTATGAACATAAAACACAAATATTCTTTTTTATTATGAGGGTAACCGTGATCCGAAGAGCCTTTATTTGTTTTGTTGTAACAATAATCGCTCGGTTTTATTTTTTTATTAGTATCGCCTGGCAAATAGAGTTCATTGGTTGAGTATGTTTTACCTTCTTGACATATTTTTGACCAATGTTCCCTGGCTCTTTTATAATCTTCAACAGTTGGCGTAAACATTTCAATCTCCTTGCTTAAGCGGCGTTCTGCAAGCATACTGCCCGGCGGCAAACCCGCAGCAAAAGGCTAATCCTAATGCTGCCTTTGTTAATTTTTTACCCTTCATGGTAAACTCCTTCTAACTTTGTTGTTTTTACAAAGTTATGATGCACGGCAGGCCTTCCACAGTTGCGTCTGCCGTGTATCGTTTTGCCCCTATGGGGGCGCAATATAATAATTCATCTTTAAAAAAGATGAATATTTTATGTCCTTCAACGAAGGAACAAAAAACCGCAAAAATCTGTCTGTTATGCGTTTTTCCGAATTTTCAGAAAAATCGCGCACAGCTCCATGTAAATAAAGTCCTGCTTTATGATACCAAATAGCCCCCCCCCCCCCGGCAATATTTTTTTACCAAAAACAGGTAAAATTCCTAAAAAAAGCACTTTACATTTGTTAAGTATTGTATCTTCATGACAGTTTAATACGGCTTAAAGCGTGGTTTTTTGGAAATGGTTTCTCTTTGGATTTTCAGGGGGGGGGGGGGCGCAGCCGGGGGCCCCGCGTTGCGCGGGGGGCAAGCGCGTTCAGGCGGCGGCACGAAGCGGTTCGGGCCGGGGGGCCCACGGCCGGCGGCAGGCGCAGGCGGGCATGGCAGTCTGTGTCGGCCGGTTTGTACGCCGCCGCCGCTTTTTAAAGCTATCAATAACTACTTAACTATGCTATATTATAACCATGGCAGAAAATCCAAAAAACAACGAAACGCCTGACGATTGCGCTATTCTTATCGCTTTGCGAAGCCATGGACGCGGCAACGCTCATGGGCGCGCTTATCACGCCGGAACGCCGGCGCTTGACGTGTTTACAACTGACCTCTGCGCGCTTGCGCGGGACGGTGAGCTTGACCCCGTGTTTGGCCGCGAACATGAGATTGAACGCATTGAGCGTATTCTTGCAAGGCGCTCTAAAAACAACCCCGTGCTGGTTGGCGAACCCGGCACCGGAAAAACAGCGATTGTCGAAGCGCTTGCGCAAAAAATAGCGCTTGGGCATGCACCGCGTTTTTTAACACGAAAACGTATTCTTATGCTTGATATTGGCTCTCTGGTTGCCGGAACACGCTACAGAGGCGATTTTGAAGAAAGAGTGCAACGGCTTTTACATGAAATCGAAGCGGCGCGTAATATCATCCTTTTTGTTGACGAAATTCATACAATAGTTGGCGCAGGAAGCGCTTCCGGCTCTTTGGACGCAAGCAATCTTTTAAAACCGGCGCTTTCACGCGGGCAGTTACAGGTAATTGGCGCTACAACTCTTACAGAGTATCGTAAATATTTTGAAAAAGATGCGGCGCTTGAGCGCCGGTTTCAAAGCGTTTCCGTTGGGGAACCAGATATGCAAACAACGGAAAAAATACTCGAAGGGCTGCGTTTTAGATACGAAGAATTTCATCATGTGCATTACAGTGACGCCGCCATACGCGATGCGGCAAGACTTTCCGCAAGGTATATTTCCGGACGTTTTTTGCCGGACAAGGCTATAGATGTGCTTGACGAAGCAGGCGCTCTCGTCAAAACGCGCCATGGCGGTTTTGACGAACCTGACGAGGCAGGCTACATCGAATCGCGTATAAAAGCGCTTGAAGAGGAACGGCAGTCGCTTCTTGCCGCAGGCGACTTTCAAAACGCCGAAAAAACAAACGAAAAGGCGCGCGTACTGCGCCTGGCTCTTGAATCGGCGCAAAACACATGGCGTGTTTGCGCGCCGGAACCGCCTTTAGCGGGAGAGGATAGTGTCCGCACGGTAATCTCCGAAATGACGGGCATCCCCGCGCAAAAACTTCATGATGATGAATCCAAACGGCTTTTGGAACTTGAAAATGAACTTCATGCGGCGCTTATAGGTCAAAAAGACGCGGTTCGCGCGGTGGCGTCGGCTGTGCGAAGGGGCAGGCTTGGCGTTGGAGATAAACGGCGGCCAATAGGCTCTTTTTTGTTTTTGGGGCCGACAGGAGTCGGAAAAACCCTGCTTGCCAGAACGCTTTCGCTCATCCTGTTTGGAAACGAAAAATCGCTGCTGCGTTTTGATATGGCCGATTTTATGGAAAAGCACAATGTTTCGCGGCTTACAGGTTCGCCGCCCGGTTTTGTGGGATACGAGGAAGGCGGTGAACTTACCGAAAAAATACGAAAAAATCCTTTTTGCGTTGTGCTGTTTGACGAAATTGAAAAAGCGCACCGCGATGTATTTAATATTTTGCTTTCCATTCTTGAAGAAGGTGAATTAAAAGACAATTTGGGCCACACGGTAAATTTTCGCAATACAATTATCATTTTAACAAGCAATGTAGGGGCAAAAGAAATTTCTGGCGGCGAAAAAATTGGATTTGGAGAAAACCGCAATAATCCGGATTTTGACGAAATTAAAGCGTCGGCGGAATCAGAGGCAAAGCGCGTATTTAATCCTGAATTTTTAAACCGTATTGACGAAGTAATTGTTTTTAATAAATTAGAAGAAAGCGAACTCTTTTTAATACTCGACAATTTAATAAACGAATTGAACAGCAGAATAAAAGATGAACTTTCATTTACAATAAAGTTAAGCGAAAAAGCAAAACGTTTTATTATAGAAAATGCTGAATGTGCGCGTTATGGCGCAAGGGCGCTGCGCCGTGTTGTTCAAAAAGAAATTGAAGATCCGCTTTCGCTTTTAATACTAAGCGGAAATTTCGAGAGCGGTACAAAATTCAACGTATCTTTTTCCAATAATAAAATAAAAATAAAAATCGCCGGTAAAACCGCGTAAACTTAAGGTTTGTGGAATTAACAATGATAAAAGTTGTTTTTTATATTTCGTTTGTTTCCGTAATTTACTGCTGCGCTTCGTCCATAAGCGCGGAAGAATTTTTTGCTATGGGTACGGCATATTATGAACTTGGAAAGTTTGCCGAAGCCGAAAAATGGTTTGCAAAAGCAAGCGCAATAAAAAAAACAATGAACGCTTCCGAGTATAATTTGGGCCGTATTGCTTTTGAAACAAAACGTTACGAAGAAGCCCTGCGTCATTTTGAAAAACTGGTAAAGGCCGACCCGCAAAATGTTATGGCATTAAAAGCGGCTGCCTACACAGAGATTATGCGCGAAAATTATACAAAAGCAGATGAATACTACAAACGTGTTTTGGAACTGGAACCGGAGAGCGCAGACGAAGGATATAACCGCGCTTTGGTTCTGTATAAAATGAAAAAATACAACGAAGCGGAAGAAATACTCAACAAATACAGTTATTCAATGCCGGAAAATAAAAACAATGTGCTTCTGCTTGCGCGCCTTCAGTCCGCGCAAAAAAAAGTTGAAGCGCTGGAAACCTACGCTACATGGCTTTCAGTATCGCAGGATCCGCAGGTTCGCTATGAGTATATTATGCTTTTATATGGAAACACTTATTATGCGCGCGCCATAGAAGAAGCCAAAAAACTTGTTGCAGAAGTAAGCGCGGATACGGCAACGCTTAAACGCGCCGATATTCAATTTTTGCTTGCCCGTCTTCTTCTTACCGCAGACCCAGAAAATCCTGACGGAATGACCGAATTACAAAACGCTGTAAACTCCGGTTTTAATGACCTTAACGCCCTTGACGCGCTTGTAAAAGACCCCAATGTAAAAAAATCCAATTTAACAGAAATTCAAAATATTATCGCAAATGTTATAGCTCAGCAAAAAAAGGATTAATTATGGACGATAGAGCTGGTTTTTGTTCGGCGCTGCAGACAGATTTTTATGAGCTTACAATGGCGCAGGGTTACTTTAAAAATAAAAAAAGGGGACGCGCCGTTTTTGAAATGTTTTTTAGAAAGCACCCGTTTGGCGGCGGGTTTTCAGTGTTTGCTGGACTGGGAACATTGCTCGAAAAGTTAAGCAAGTTTTCTTTTTCAAAAAGCGATATTGAGTATTTAAGCTCGCTTGGAGTTTTTTGCGGTGAATTTCTTGACTATCTTGCCGGTTTTAAATTTACGGGAAGGCTTGACGCAATAGACGAAGGTACAGTCGTATTCCCGCAGGAGCCTTTAATCCGCGTAGATGGAAATATAATTGAATGTCAGATTATAGAAGCGCTGATTCTAAATACAATAAATTTTCAAAGCCTTATCGCAACAAAAAGCGCCCGTATCTATCTTGCTTCCGGCGAAGGCTCTTTAATGGAGTTTGGTTTTAGGCGCGCGCAGGGACTTGACGGGGCGCTTTCCGCATCGAGGGCAAGCTTTATAGGCGGCGCCAATTCAACTTCAAACGTGCTGGCCGGAAAACAATTTGGAATAAAAGTTACAGGCACAATGGCACATTCATGGGTTATGGCGTTTCCAAGCGAAGAAGAGGCGTTTCGCGCTTATGCCGATCTCTATCCCAATCATCCTGTTTTTTTAATAGACACTTATGATACGCTGCGTTCAGGCATTAATAACGCAATAAAAGTAGGAAAAGAAATTGTTATGCGCGGCGGCAGTTTTGGCGTTCGGCTTGATTCAGGCGATGTTCAGTATCTTTCGTGCGCGGTTAGAAAAAAACTTGACGAAGCGAACTGCAAAAACGCAACTATTGCCGTTTCCAACGACCTTGATGAATTTATTATAAAGGCGCTTGTAGAACAAAAAGCGCCGGTAGACAGCTGGGGCGTTGGTACGCGCATGATAACAGGCGGAAACGAAGCGGCGTTTACAGGAGTTTATAAACTTGTGGCGCATGAAGGCGGCGGTGTGCTGCTGCCCGCAATGAAATTTTCTGATACGCCGGAAAAGACTACCATACCCGGCGTAAAACAGGTGTGGCGAATAAAAGACCGCGATGGGCTTGCCAT
>JAIRPU010000150.1 GCA_031256815.1 Spirochaetaceae bacterium | reverse complement strand
CATTGTTACCACTTTTGGGGTAAACGAAACATGGCTGCGGACTGGAATTGGACAGCTTTTTGAAAAAGACTGTACGCCCGATTACAAAATCGCCGAAACTGTAGCCATTTTTAAGCAGTTAAATCCTTTTTTTCAAGATTTTATCCTCATGCAACTGCGAAAACTCCTTGATTGCGAAGAAACCAAACAGCATAAGTAGCAGGCTTGCCAACTTCATACCGCGCCGGAAGATAAAGTTCTTTCCGCCGCATTAATACTCTTTTTTTGAGGGCACGCCGCCCTGTTATGCGCCGCAAAACGAAGCGCCTCCGCCATTCCCAAAACCCGCTCCTTGCCCCGCAAATCCAGCTCGTCATAACGGTTCAATAAGCGCTCTAATTTATCCGCCATAAGACCTCTCTTTATACACAATGAGTAATAATAATACCCTATGTGGATTTTTTGTCAAGAGGCAACCTGTAAATTTTTGCCGTTTTTTGTTATGGAAAGAGTGCGCTGTTTGCAATTCTGCCTAATTCAGCCTCAAAATTCTTAAATTAGCCTTGTTATGCGTATTTTTTTATGCTAGTTTTACCTATTCTATGCCCGAAATCACGCCGCTCAGCCTGCGTATTAAAGAAGTCCGCAAAACCCTCTCAATGACTCAAACAGATTTTGCAAAGGCTATTTGTATCTCAAACGGGTACCTTTCCGATGTTGAAGGAGGCTATCGCAAGGTGAATGAACGGCTAATAAAATTGATTGCGGCGGTTTTTGGGGTAAGCGAGGCTTGGCTTAGCGCCGGTAAGGGGGCTATGTTCCTGCAAAGCCCCACAGAAAAACGCGAACGCCTTATCAACTGCTTTAACGAACTTCCACCGGATTTTCAGGACTATGTCCTTCAACAAGTTGAACAGCTGCTCCGCCTGCAAAAACAAGCCGCCGGAACACCGGACACCACCGCAAACTAAACAAACGCACGGCATCCGAATTTGTCCGCACCGCCGCAGGCAGCGGCACGACAGCCGGCCTTCGGCCATTCACATTTCGTCTTTGCTTATTGGACGGGCAATCGAAATACCATCCGGAGATGTCTTTATAATTCTATTTTTACCATCGGGAGTCTGTTCACAAAAAATTTGAACCAAAGGATAACGCGGATTATTTGGATTTATTTCGACAACCTGCCCTTTTTTGCCGTCAGAAAGCATGACGTATTGCCCAATAGGATAAAGCGAAAGCGAAAAAACCAAAGCCCGAATAACTTGTTCATCATACTGCTTGCCTTCATTCCTTAAAAGCCCAGTAACGCCTTCGTAACCACCGCGCGCGTCTTGATGCGGCCTGTTTGCCGTAATTGCCGCATAAGAACAGGCAACCGCAATAATTTTAGAGTAAAAACTAATCTTCTCGCCGGAAAGCTTGCGCGGATAACCAACGCCGTTTTCCCGTTCATGATGTTCAAGCGCAGTTACCGCCACCGTCATTGGAAATCCATTCATTTTAAGTAATTCATAACCATGAGTCGTATGCGTGCGCAAAAGTTCAACCTCTTTCGCTTCAAGTTTTTTGCTGGAAAGAAACAATTTTGAAGGCAGCCGCGCCATTCCTATTTCGTGTACAAACGCCGCAGAACCAAGCTCAATAAGCCTGTGAATGGGAAGTTTTAGATTAATGCCAATTAAAAGCGCAACTATCGCCGAACGAACGCTGTGTTCAGCATTAAATTCTTCAGGATTGGAACCATCAGGAGTTGTTTTTTCACCATAAACCTGTAAAAGAAAACGGCGTTCATCACGAAGTTTATCGCAAAGTTCGCGTACTTTTGAGGCAATAACATCAAAGTTTATTGAATGACCTTCGCTTACCTGTAAAAAAAGTTTTTTTGTAAATTGTTCCACACCGGCAATATAAGCTTCTGCCGACGCAATTTTAGCGGAATCATTCTGAACTTTTTCAAGTTTTTCTTTAAATCCCTTTCCGGAATAATAAGGCTTTGGCTCGCCATCGCTTAAAACAGTGGTAAACTCCCATTGCGCAAGAATAGTTCTAAGTTCAGGCGTCCATGGCGTTTCCGGTGAAAGCAAAACAAAATTTTCGTCAAGAAATGCAGGCTCTGTAAAAAAATATCCCTGCTGAATCTCTGATGTTTTAAAAGTTTTCATTTAATTTATTCACTGGAATAATTTATAAGCGTACTAACCGGTGTTTCACATAGCTGATCTTTATATTTAAGAAACGGCAGTCCTATTATGCCAAATATTTCTGAAACAGACGCTCCCGCTTCCAAAAGCAGCGATTTTGCGGCGCAAAGCGTACCCCCCGTCGCTATAAGATCGTCCACAAGCAATACCCTTTGCCCAGGTTTAACATCGCTTGGCTGAAGTTCTACTTCGGCTGTGTTGTATTCAAGCTCATACTTTTTGGTAAGCGTCTTACCAGGAAGTTTGCCTTTTTTGCGGATTAAAATCAGAGGAATTTGCAGTTTAACGGCAAAAGGCGCGGCAAAAACAAAACCGCGCGCTTCTACCGCGGCAACGGCGTCCGGACGCTTATTGGCGTATAGTTCCGCCATTTTATCAATACACCACGAAAACGCTTCCGGATTTGTAATTATCCCTGTAATATCATAGAAAAGAATGCCTTTTTTTGGAAAATCAGGCACTTTTCTTATATATTCATCAAGATTTAGAGCTTTCAAATTATTACTCCTTATTAAGCACTTTGAGATAGAAACGGATTTATTATATCAGATGCCCACTGCTTTATGGCAATAGGACTGCTGTTCAACAAAGGCGGCGCGGAACTTTTAATTCCGCAATCCATGATTATCTTGTTAAGATATTGAATTGCAGCTTCGTTTGAGGGCGAAAAAAGCGCCGCATAACGCAAAGTTAAGTTTATGTGTTTTAACAACCGCTCCAAATGTTCAAATTCAGCCGGATTAGGGGCGGAACAGCCAAAAACACAAAGTTCCGCGCCAAGTATCATCTCTGCCGAAAACTCTGCGGCTTTTATACACTTTGTATCTTCGCCGGAAAGCGCATCCGTAAGTATTCGCGCTAACTCCAGGCTTTCCGCGCTGCTGTCGATAACAATCAAAATTGATACTTTTTTATTCATATCAGTTATCAGGCAGCAGACTACAGGAAAAATAACAAAAAACAGGCGTCAAAACAAAACCCGTCTGCCGCATAAACCCTCCATAACTATATTTTCAACAATAGGCCAAAAAATCAAAAAAGTCAATGCGCCG
>JAIRPU010000134.1 GCA_031256815.1 Spirochaetaceae bacterium | reverse complement strand
TTTTACAGGCAGTGTTTTTTTCCTGTGCGGCGCTTTTTGGGCAAAATGGTTCTGCCGGACAGAATGGTTCGGCTATGCGGAATCTGGTAAAGACCGCAGCGGCAAACAAGGATTTAATTATCCAGGTTAGCGATGTAACGGAAAACGCCGTTTTCTATTCTGTGGAGGTCGATGGCACACGGTTGGAGGTGCTGGCTGTAAAAGCGCCGGACGGCACGATACGAACAGCATTCAATACCTGTCAGGTGTGTTACGGTTCCGGGCGCGGGTTTTACAAACAGCAGGAAACGGTACTTATTTGCCAAAACTGCGGCAACCGCTTCAGGATGAGTCAGGTCGAAACACGAAGCGGCGGCTGCAATCCCGTACCGATTTTTCCACAAAACAAAACGGTAACTTCGCAAACTATTACAATTCCTCTGGAGTTTCTTCGCGAAGCAAAAGGTATTTTTGCAAAATGGCGGCGCATTTAACAGTTGCGTTTAACTTATGTAATAAATCATCAGGCGGCGTCAGGCGCGGTTAAGCGGAGCAATATAGAGATTTATACTTTATTTTTCTATACTACCAAACAAGGTGGCAACGCAATGATACAATGCATGGATTCAGAGAATCTGCACAAAAGGCTGAATAGAATTTTGGGGCAGATAAAGGCAATAGACAAGATGATTGATGAGGATATTCCCTGCGAAGACATCCTTATTCAGATAAACGCCGTTAAAAAAGCTATACACAAGGCAGGGCAGGTTGTACTTGAAGGGCATTTGAATCATTGCGTTAAAGAGGGCATTGTACACGGCAACGCCGACAAGACCATAGCCGGCTTTGCTAAAGCGGTAGAGCATTTTTCCCGCATGATATAGGCCGATACAGCGCCGGCCTGCCGCTTGCCACGGTGCGGCTTGCCGCGCCAGACTGCCGCCGGCTTGCCGCCGCACACCCTCTGCGCCGGTTTGCCGCCGGTTTGCCGCCGTCCACGGTGCGGCCTGCCGCGCCGCACAACCCCGCCGGTTTGCCGCCGCTTGCCACGGTGCGGCTTGCCGCGCCGCACAACCCCGCCGGTTTGCCGCAGCCATATACGCGCTCTCTACTTCGGGGGCTATTATTTTGACTCTTAACTCGTTAAATTATTTGTATAATTTTTAACAGAGGAGGCCGTTATGGCAGTTATGTATTACGAAAAAGATTGCGATTTGGGCGCGCTAAAAGGCAAGACCATCGCTATCATCGGATACGGTTCGCAAGGGCACGCCCATGCGCTTAACGCAAAAGAGTCGGGGATGAAGGTTGTAGTTGGGCTTTATGAAGGTTCAAAATCCTGGTCAAAGGCAGAATCCGCAGGACTTACCGTTAAGACGGCGGCAGACGCCGCAAAAGAAGCGGATTTTATAATGATTCTTATAAATGACGAAAAACAGGCAAAGCTATACAATGAATCAATAAAACCAAATTTAAAAGCAGGTAAAACCCTCGCCTTTGCACATGGTTTTAACATTCATTTTGGCCAGATAATTCCGCCAAACGACATAAATGTAGTAATGATAGCGCCCAAAGGTCCGGGTCATACCGTCCGGGAACGGTATCAGGCGGGCGAAGGAGTGCCATGCCTTATCGCGGTGCATCAGGACGCTACAGGCGACGCAAAACGCACCGGCCTTGCCTATGCGGCGGCAATAGGCGGCGCACGTGCCGGCGTTCTGGAAACTACATTCAAAGAGGAAACCGAAACAGACCTTTTTGGCGAACAGGCGGTGCTGTGCGGCGGTGTGTCGGCGCTTATGAAATGCGGTTACGAGGTGCTTGTTGAAGCGGGCTATCAGCCGGAAAGCGCCTATTTTGAGGTTATGCACGAAATGAAGTTAATCATAGACCTTGTAAACCGCGGCGGACTTTCGTTTATGCGTTATTCAATTTCGGATACTGCCGAATATGGCGACTATATAACAGGCCCAAAAATAATTACCAAAGAAACAAAAGACACTATGCGCCAGGTGCTAAAAGATATTCAGACGGGTAAGTTCGCAAAAGAATGGATACTCGAAAATCAGGCGAACCGCCCGTTCTTTAACCGCACCCGCGCAATTGAAGCGGCGCATCCAATCGAAAAAGTAGGCAAAGAACTGCGTTCCATGATGAGCTGGCTGGAAAAACCAAGCGAAAAATAACGGTATAAACAGTTCATTGTTTAGCCTTGTTTGGAAAAATAAAGGAGAGTAAAAAAATGAGTTTGAATTCATTTTTTCATATTAGAGAGCGTAATTCCACAGTACCGCGGGAGATAATTGCGGGAATGGTAACTTTCGCGTCCATGGTTTACATTCTTGCTGTACAGCCTGAAATTATGAAGGCCGCAAAAATGGACCCGGGCGCGGTTTTTACCGCCACGGCGCTTAGCGCTGGAATCGCAACACTTTTTATGGCATTTTTGGCGCGAATCCCCATAGCACAGGCCAGCGGTTTGGGGATTAATGCGTTTATCGCGTTTTCGGTTTGCGGGCAGATGGGGTTTAGCTGGCAAACAGGCATTGCCGCTGTATTTGTGGAAGGCCTTATTTTTATTGTTCTTTCGCTTTGCGGCCTGCGCGAAAAAATCGTATCCGCAATACCAGACCAGGTAAAAAAAGCGGTCGTTCTTGGAATAGGGCTTTTTATTGCCATAATAGGGCTTTCAAACGCCGGTATTCTAAAATCCGGCGGAGCTACCCCGCTTGCAATGAACAGCATTACACATGGAGCGCCGCTTTTAACCATAATAGGGCTTGTTATACTCATCTTTCTTTATACACTAAAAGTTCCAGGTTCAATTTTAATAGCCATTATAGTAACGTCTATTATTGGAATTCCGGCTGGAATAACAACCGTGCCCCCGGACTTCAGGTTCGTGCAAATTCCGCCCGCGCCTTATCTGCCGCATGATATTATTGCGGGACTAAACCGTGTTCAACCTATAGATTTTGTTGTTGTACTGTTTAGCTTAATTTTTATAGACCTTTTTGATACGGTTTCCACGCTTGCCGGTGTAGCCATTCAGGGGAACCTGCTCGATAAAGACGGCAATATCATAAACTGCCGCATGGCGCTGCTTTCTGACGCGCTGGCAACTACGGTTGGCGCCTGTTTTGGGGCGACTACAGTTACCTCTTATATTGAATCTTCAACAGGAGTTGCCGTAGGAGGCCGGACGGGTTTAACATCGCTTGTTACAGGCACGCTTTTTTTAATGGCGCTATTTTTATCGCCATGTTTTCTGTTAATTCCGGCCGCGGCAACAGCGCCGGCGCTTATTTTTGTTGGCTTTATGATGCTGGGCGCTATAACAGGGCTTGAGCTGCGTAAAATTGAAGTAGGCCTGCCCGTTTTTATTACAATGCTTGTTGTTCCGGCCAGCTATTCAATAGCGCAGGGGCTTGCCTGGGGGTTTATTACCTATACGCTTGTAAAATCCGTGCAGCGCCGCTTTTCCGACATAACACCCGCAACATGGGTTCTTACCGCAGTGTTTTTGGTAAAACAATTATTGTAGAAAACGCCTTTATGCCAAATGTAAAAAATGTTTTGCGTAAAGCTGAACAATGCCGGCCCTGCGAAAAACAGCGGTTGACATTTTTTTTTAGTAAAGATAGAATTTAATTATAAGGGGAGTGAGTGTTATGCAAATTACTGACGTTAGAGTTCGTGTTACACAAACGGGAGGCAAACTAAGGGGATACGCTGCGGTAACTTTTGATAACTGTTTTGCGGTACATAATATCAAGATACTTGAAGGCGCAAATGGGTTGTTTTTGGCTATGCCTTCACGGGAAACGACAAGGGGCGACCGCCGTGATGTAGCGCATCCTATTAACAATGAGTTCCGGGACGAGCTTGAAACCAAAGTGCTGGATGTGTTCCACGAGGCTAAGGCGGCAAACACTCTGCCCTGAGTACTGGGACGTCGACAAGTGGTAAGTCAGCGGCCTTTGGAGCCGCTATTCACAGGTTCGAATCCTGTCGTCCCAAAATTTTTATAAGAGCTGTTTTTAAAAACAAATGCCGTAATTTTTAACGTGCATTTGTAAAAAAACGCCATGGAGGAGTTAAAATGGCAAGTATAGTTTTTTCCGCAAAAAAGCGGGAAGCCGGAGGCAGTGTTAAAGCCAGGCAGCTGCGAAAGTCAGGCCGGCTGCCCGGTGTGATATATGGTCAAGCAGAGGCGGTTCATGTCGATTTGGACGCCCGTGAGTTTACGCAAGGCATAAAGGGCGCTACAGAATCTACAATTGTTTCTGTAAACATCGATGGAAAGACCCACGAAGCGTTTATAAAAGCTACGCAGCGTAATATTATGACGGGTTCTATTCTTCATGTTGATTTTTACGAGATAGATATTAACAAGATGCTTCGCGCACGTGTTCCATTGCATATTCATGGAAATCCGGTTGGCGTTAGAGATGGCGGCGTTTTGGAAACTCCGTTGCACGAAATTGAAGTTGAATGTCTGCCTAAAGATTTGCCGGAACGAATCAATGTTGATATTTCCAGCCTAAAAGCGAATCAGGCTGTTCATGTGCGCGATATAGCCTTGTCCGACGGGGTAAAGCTTATTTCCGCTGTGGACAAGGTAATAGCGCTTGTTAAGTACGCAAAAGCCGAGGCGGCGCCGGTTGTTGAAGAAAGCGCAGCAGCTCCTGTTGCCGATGCCAAGGCCGCTCCTGAAAAGGCCGAAAAATAAGTTTTGCCTAGAAAATGAGTGAACTTAACGAATATACCGGCCCCTGCACTATGGAAAAAATTACGTCGCTTGCCAAGCGGCGCGGTTTTGTATTCCAGTCTTCAGAGATTTATGGCGGGCAGTCCGGCGCTTGGGACTATGGCCCCCTGGGAGTAGAACTTAAAAACCGCATTGCCGGCGCGTGGTGGCGCGAAATGACGCAGCTCCACGATAATATCGTTGGCATAGACGCGGCAATTTTAATGCACCCGCGTACCTGGGAGGCCTCAGGTCATGTTGAAAACTTTACAGACCCTCTTGTTGATTGTAAAAAGTGCAAAGCCAGGTTCCGTGCCGACCAAATTCCTCAAGAAAATCTATCTGAAAAAAAATGCCCGGATTGCGGCGGCGAGCTTACATCTACGCGCAAATTCAATTTAATGTTTAAAACCAATATTGGCGCGGTCGAAGATGCGTCAGATGTTATATACTTAAGGCCGGAGACTGCACAGGGCATTTATGTAAATTACAAGAACATAATTCAATCCAACAGGATGAAGCTCCCGTTTGGCATAGCGCAAATAGGTAAAGCGTTCCGTAACGAAATAGTTACTAAAAACTTTATTTTCCGCACCTGCGAATTTGAACAAATGGAGATGCAGTTTTTTGTTAAACCCGGTACCGATGAACATTGGTTTGACGAATGGAAGACGCGGCGCTGGTCGTATTATGAAAAGCTTGGCGTGCGAATGAATATGCTGCGCTGGCACAGGCACGGGCCGGACGAGCTTGCCCACTACGCAAAAGACGCATACGATATTGAATATCTTTTCCCTATGGGTTGGAAGGAACTTGAGGGCGTTCATAACCGTTCGCAATACGACCTTTCGCGTCATGCTGAATATTCAGGCAAGGATCTTCAATACATAGACCAGGATGATGGCAACAAGAAATGGACACCATTTATAATAGAAACTTCGGCAGGCCTTACGCGCTCGCTTCTTATGATTTTGTGTGATGCATACGATGAAGAAAAAGTCGCGGATAAAGGCAACGAAGATGACTGGCGCACCGTTTTGCGCTTTCACCCGCGGCTGGCTCCGGTAACTGTGGCTGTGCTTCCTTTAATGAAGAAGGACGGGCTTTCTGAGCTTGCACGGGATATTCAAAACGAGCTAAAAGAAGATTTTGCAACGGATTACGACCAGTCGGGCGCTATTGGCAGACGTTACCGCAGGCAGGACGAGGCCGGAACGCCTTATTGTGTTACTGTGGATTACGATTCAAAAGAAAAAAATGATGTAACATTACGTTTTAGAGATTCAATGGAACAGATTCGCGTGCCGCGGGCAGAACTTTCGGCACGTATTTTTTCGGAAATAAAAAATTACAGCCGGACAAAATGAAGAAAGGTTATATTCAGACTTATGAATGGGTTATGTCGCTTCTGGCAAAAAATGATTTTGAAGAAAGCGCCGCCCGTCTTGGCCTTTCGTTTAGCGCGCCAGGTACAATATCAATAGACTTTTTAACACGAACCTACAGCGTTACAAAAGAATCCATAGAAAAAGTTTGCGAGCGTGTAAAATGGCAGAGCTGCGCGGAAGGTTACGAATTTAATTTAAAAAGCGTACTTGGCTACTATATTCTCTCTGAAGCTAAAGTTGAACCTGTAAACGAATTTTGCCCGTTGCCGCATTTTTCGCACGGCGTTTTTAGAAATGATGACGGCCGGCGCGACCCGCTTCGAATTGCATTCGGGCAGGATTACGAGCTTTTTTGTTCCGCGGCAAATAGCGCCGGTATGGAGTTTGAAACAGAAAAATCGCCCGGACAGTTTATTTGGCGTTACAAACTTTTACCCAAAATACCTGTAAAACTCGTCTATTACCAGGGCGACGATGAATTTCCAACAAATATTCAAGTGTTATACGATAAAACCGCAATAGAATTTTTTAAATTTGAACCGCTTGCCGTGCTGCACGGCTGTTTTACCGGCGGTTTTGCCTCTTTTCAATGAACAAAACGCCTTCCGGTATTATTGGAAACTAAAATGGAACAAATTGAAATTTGGACAGACGGCGGCTGTCATGGAAATCCTGGCCCGGGCGCATGGGCATTTGTTATAACAGAAAATGGAATAATTTTATCCGAAGAATGTGGCGGCGAAAAACTAACCACAAACAACCGCATGGAGCTTAGCGCTGTGATAAACGCGCTGCAAGCGCTTAA
>JAIRPU010000112.1 GCA_031256815.1 Spirochaetaceae bacterium | reverse complement strand
CTGGAAGAAGAAGTAACGCGGAACCCGCCCAAAGTAACCGGTGACGGGACGGGCGGTTTTTTTGCGCGGCACAAGGAAGCCACCGTCATTTTTGTAGACCATGTTTCCGCTACGTGGCTTCGTGTCCGTGCCGAGGCCACCCACAAAACGCCCACGGAAATCATCGGCGAACTGGTGCGTAAAGAAATAGCCATTACTTCCGCCTGAACAACTGTTTCACGCTTTATTTGCTCATTTTGCCCGGTGATGGTTTAAGCATCCTCCTACAGTGCGTCGTGTCCAATGAGGGCAGCCCGTGGCTGTCCCCACCCGCAGTAGCACAGCTGCCGTGGGTGGGCATGGAAAACAGGCATTAGTTACAGGCAGACGGCGAAAGCGCATAGCGCTTTCGCCGTCTGCGGCCCCCGCGCCTTTTGTCGTGCAACACCCGCGCCGCTTGTCGTGCGGCCCCCGCGCCCGCTTCGAGGCGCGGCCTAATTTTAGCCGCCGGCCATTTGTGCGCCCGCCCGCCTGCGGCTGGCGGAGTTGTGGCGCGCCCGCTTCGAGGCGCGGCCTAATTTTAGCCGCCGGCCATGTGCGCCCGCCCGCCTGCGGTTGACGGAGTTGTGGCGCGCCCGCTTCGCAGCGTGGCCTTGTTTCCAGACAGCCTGTTGCGCTTGAGTACACGCCGGTCTGCCAATAACGCAGCCTGCAAGGTAAAGCTTGACTTTTTGATACGGCTTGGATAGGATACTAAACGTTGAAAATTAAAGCCTGTTTTAGGGCATAATATATAAGGAGAAGTCCATGAAACGGACGTATCAGCCTAGCAAGGTTAAGCGTAATAGGAAGTTTGGTTTTAGAGCGAGGATGAAAACGCGCGGCGGGCGGCTTGTATTAAGCCGCAGAAGGGCAAAGGGGCGGATTAAATTAAGCGCTTCTGATGAGAAAAAGCCCTATTAGAGCAAAATAATGAATAATCGCTTTCCATGCGCTGAGCGGCTAAAAAAAAACCGCGCTATAAAAGCGGTTTTTAAGACGGGCGCCTGCGTTACATACAGCGGCGCAAAGCTGTTTTACGTCCAAAACGAAGAGAAGCATAACCGCCTTGCATTTGTGTTTCCGCGTTCGTTTGGGAATGCGGTAAAGCGCAATCGCGCAAAGCGGCTTGGACGCGAAGCTTACCGTCATTTACGCACCAGAATTGAACGCGGCTGGGATTTGGTTTTACTTGTATATCCCAATAAAACCGATAACTTTGCGGAAAGGCTCTTACAGCTGTCTGTTCTTTTTAAACGCTCAAAAATTTGGAATAATGGATAAAATAAAAAATTGTTAAAAAAAGTTCTTGTTTTAATGATACGTGTTTACCAGCTTGCGGTTTCACCATGGAAAGGCGGGGCAAGCTGCCGGTTTTATCCTTCGTGTTCGGTTTACGCCATTGATGCTTTGCGCAAACATGGCTTGTTTCGCGGCATAATTCTGGCAGCTAAACGCTTTTTGCGGTGTCATCCGTTTAACCCGGGCGGCTATGACCCTGTTCCAGAAGCGTTTTGTAAATAATATGATTAGGAAAATATGGAAAAAAAGACGGTTCTAGCGATTGTACTCTCTATCGTAGTTATTATTGTTTATTATTCGGCCATGCAGATTTTTTTTCCGCCTGCGCCGCCTTCTCAAACAGAAAGCACAGCGCAATCTTTGCCTTCTCCGGCAAATAACACGGAGGCAGCAACGCCTACTGCGGTAAACACTGCGGCTGCCAAAAACGAAAAAAACGAAGTTTACGCAGTAGAAGACGAGGCGCTTAACTCTGACGCGGAATATGTGGAAGTTGAAACTGATTTGCTTCGTATAAAACTCAGCAGCGCAGGCGGCGATATAGTTTCTTTTAAATTAAAAGAACACAAAGACGGAGATGAGCTTGTGGATATGCTCCTTTCCGGAAACGCCGAGCCTCATGCGTTTACAATAACGCTCGGCGGTAAAACTTTGAATCCGCTTCATGATGTTTTTAAAGTTAAAAGAGAATCGCCTTATATAGTTTCTTTTACGCGCTCTTATTCATCCGGCGATTCGGTTTTTACTCTTACAAAGAAGTATACATTTGTTCAAGGCGAATATATGTTTGAACTTGATGTAGTTCTGGACGGAGCGGGAACTCCTCCCGCGCTTAATTTTGCAGGCGATACAGGCAATATTGCCTATACGCTTGGCTTTGGGCCGCAGATAGGGCCTAAATTCAAAACGCTTAACGACCGTGAGGAATACAGGCATTACTGGACATATACCAATGGCAAACGCAGAGACGAAAAGCCCGGCGCATCAAACGACGCTGTTACAAGCGCGGTAATTTCATGGGCGGCGATAGCCGGCAAATATTTTGCGTTTATTGCCGTGCCGGATGCAACGCATTATGGCTATGTTTTTTCTACGCGCAATGCGGAAGAGGGGCTTGGTTCTGCTTCGCGTTTATATATAGAGCGTCCTGTAATTTTATCTTCTTTGCAGACAGATACGTTTAGATTTTATTTAGGGCCAAAAACATCTTCTACTTTGGAAATATACGAAACAAACAAGAGTTACTGGAAAGATTTAAATAATTTAAATTTATCTTCGGCGGCCAATACCAGCGGTTTTTGGGCGATACTTAACCCGCTTGAATGGCTGTTAAAAAAATTACTTACATTGTTTTTTAGTATTATACCAAATTATGGTGTTGCGATAATTCTTGTAACTTTAATAGTAAAGCTGATTTTATTTCCGCTTACAAAAAAAAGTTCGGAAGGAACGCTGCGAATGCAGAGTATTGCTCCCAAAATAAAAGAATTGCAGGCAAAATACAAAGAAAATCCGGCAAAACTTAACGCGGAGATGGCCGCTCTTTATAAAAAAGAAGGTTACAATCCAATGTCCGGCTGTTTGCCAATACTTATTCAAATTCCTATTTTCTTTGCAATGTATAATCTTTTTAACAATCATTTTGATTTACGCGGCGCGGTATTTATTCCAAACTGGATTCCTGACCTTTCGCAGCCCGAGTTTATTTATAGTTTTGCGCCGCTTAAGCTGCCATTGTTGGGCTGGAGCGAGCTAAGGGCGCTGCCGTTTTTATATGTCGGCTCACAGCTCCTCTATGGCAAGGTAACGCAGACACCCGACCAAAAAGGCAATATGCAAATGAAAATGATGCTTTATGCCATGCCTGTCATTTTTTTCTTTGTTCTTTATAATGTGCCTTCGGGACTTTTGGTTTATTGGATTATGTCCAATGTTCTTACAATGATTCAACAATTAGCCATAAATAAATATTTGGCTAAAAAAAAGACGGAGCAGCTTCTAAAGGAAGAATCCGGCAGAAAAGTAATTGCGCCGCCTAAAAAAAATAAAAAGAAGCGTTCGTAAAACGTTTTTAAATATAGAATCATGACGGCTTCATTTTTGCTGTTAAATGCTGTCATGATTGACTTTACAGGAGGCGGTTAAAATGACGCATGATTTTGAAGGAAGAACAGAAAAAGAAGCTATTGAAAAAGCAATGCTTGAGCTTGGACTTGAGCGGGACAATTTTGATGTCGAGATTTTGGAAGCACAGCGCGGAGGTATTTTTAAAAAAGGCTATGTGAAAATTCGGCTGCATACTGATGAAGCCCCCAAAAGCAATCAAACGCGGCCGCGGGAACGAAATACCGTTTCTGCCGGAACTGAAACTGAATCAGAAGGGGTTACAAACAGTGAGTTTGAAAAAAAATTGGTTGAGTTTATGCGCAATGTTCTGGAAAAAATGGGCACTCCGGGAAATGTAATTATACAAAACAATGAACGCAGAAAAATAGTGCTTGAAATTCAAAGTGCAGATTCAGCAATTATTATTGGACGAAAAGGGCGTACCCTTGATGCCTTACAGCTTATTGCAACATTATACGCAAAGCAAATAAAGCATACTGAAGTTCGAGTTATGATTGACTGTGAACAATACAGAAAACATCACGAAGAAAAACTTGTGCGGCTTGCGTGGTCTGTTGCCGGGCGTGTGCGCTCTCAGCGGCGTTCATATTTGATGGAACCAATGAATCCGTCCGACAGGCGTCTTATACACACAACGCTTGATAAGGAATCTGATTTGGAAACAAAGAGCGAAGGTGACGGCACATACAAACAAATAAGGGTAATATACAAACACCGCAGGTAATATGAACCGCATTTTTATTTTTATAGCATTCGTTTTAATATATCCGCAGGGAATAAAAGCTCAATTTGAAGGGCTTTTATCTTCCGAAATCCGAATTAAGCTTTTAAACACAGGTTTTCTTTCGGAAGCAAATTTTAAACCGGATGCGCCTCTCTCGCTTATGCCTGACCATAAAGCTTTATTGCAGATTGTATCGCAGACAAGAAAGGAACTTTCGCCGGGCGTTATAGTTGAAGGTTTGGCATTCTGTCCAAAAAGCAAGGCGGCGGCGGGCCGCTGGGACGCAAAAGAAAAAACAGCGTTGTTTAACGCGGCGCTTTCGCTTAGCACGCTTGCAGGAATTCGATATTATTCACCAAGCAGAAACCAAACCCGCCTGTTCTATAAAACTTCAACTGTTATAGATTCGCTTGAATCTCAAAATCCGGTGCGCGACCCTGTGTTTACAGAATCGAAGCTGCCATATTCATTTTTAATTTATGCCAAACAGGAAGATTTAACTTTTGGTGAAAATCTGTATCAATATGAATATAAAAATTATGAAGATGCAATAATTTTTAGTCAAACTAACTTAACGCCAATGCGCTACGGTGTTTTGCCGGTTCTTGGCGAAAAGAAGCTTCGCACAATAATTACTGTTATAGATATAGAAAATTATCTTTTGCTTTATATGGTATCTATGGCGGATGCAACAATGTTCCCTGGAATAAAGAGCCGTATTAATCAGTCTTTTTCAAGCCGTTCAGAGGCAGTGCTTAAATGGTTTATTGCCAAAGCAAATGCAATTTATTCCAAATAGCGCTTTTGGATAATTAAAATGGAAAAACATTATTATTTTGACAGGAACCTCCTGGCGCTTTCCGCGCACAATAATATGCTTTGTTCAAAACTTTCCAGCGCCTTAACAACACTTGAACGGTATCGCTTTATTGAAGGCAAAGACGGCGCTTTAATTCCCGCCTGGGTTGACGCAAACGGCACAGCGCATACATTACATTCGCTTATATCGCCGGAACGCGAAGCAGAAAAAATTACCGCGTCTATATGCAGCGAAGGATATATAATTCTTTTTGGACTGGGCGCCGGTTTTGTGGCGCAGGCCGCATTAAAAAAAAATAACGTAGAAAAATTACTTGTTATAGATTATGATATTGACGGTATTGCGGAACTTTTGTGTTCAAAAGAATATATTGAATTGTTTAGCGACCCGCGTTTTTCGCTGCTTGTAGATGCAAAATACAATGATATTGTTTCGTATATACTGGAAAATTATATGCCTTGTTTACATAACGGAATACGTGTAATACCCCTGCGCGCAAGGTGCGATTTTGATGAAGAACATTTTTTGCCTGCGGCGGACGCTGTAAGAAGCGCCATAAACCGTGTATCACAGGATTATTCGGTACAGGCGTATTTTGGGCTGCGCTGGTTTTCCAATATTGTGCGAAATATTACATCTGCCGAAGCGCAGCAGGGTTTTATTCCGCCTGTACGAAACGCGGCAATTTGCGCGGCGGGGCCATCGCTTGATATTCAGCTTGAACTTTTACAAAAAAAACAAAATGAATTGTTTATTATAGCAACTGATACAGCGCTTGGTTCGCTTATTGCCGCAGGCATAAAACCGAATGCGGTTATTTCAATAGATTGCCAGCACATAAGTTATCTGCATTTTATGTACAACGGATTTAACCGGCTTAGCAAAATACCTTTGTTTCTTGATCTTGCAAGTCCGCCGCTTTTGACGGAAGCAAGCGAAAAAAGTTTTTTCTTTTCCAGCGGCCACCCGCTTAGCAGATATATTAGCCTTGTTTTTAAGGATTTAATTTCGATTGACACTTCCGGCGGTAACGTAAGTTATGCGGCAGTTTCACTTGCCGAAAAACTGGGGGCAAAAAAAATCGAGCTTTATGGCGCGGATTTTGCGTATCCGGAAGGAATTACATATACAAAAGGCGCGTATTTTTATCCGTATTTACAAAAAAGGGCGACTCGTTTTAATCCGTCAGTTTCGCAGGCAGCAGATTTTTTGTTTAAAAATTCTACTTTGAAAAAAACAATAACAAAAAACAGCTATTACTACGAAACAAATTCGCTTGCATCTTATCGTGAAAAAATAGAAGAACAGGCGTGTAAATCGGAAGCGCAGATTATTCATATTGCAGGGCAGGGCGCGCCGGTTAATATACCTTTAAAACCAAAAACAATTTCGCTTAACAATGTAACAAAAGTGTTTTTTGGCGGCAAAACACGAACCAGCGCCGCTTCATTTTTGTGTGATTATAAAGCTAAAATAGCTTCACTGCCTTTGCTAAAAGGCAGTGTTTCAGAATATATTTTTATGCTTGGTCAGGACGAACGTTTGGTTTGGACTACGCTGATTCCCGTTGCGGCGGCGTTAAAACAGCGCGAAAAAATAAACTCTGCAAATATTCTTGTAGAGCGTATTAAATCTTTCTGCATAGCCGAAATTGAACGGACCAGCCGATAATTAAAAGGAAAGAATTATGAAAATTTTTTTTTGTATTACCTTGTTTATATTTGCGTTTGTACAGATAACAGCTACTGAACAAACTCTTCCGGCAGAACATAATTTGCAGGAGCCGGAGACGCCTAAAAAAAACAGCGGGATTGAAAGGCCTCTTCGTTCAATTCCGGTACAGCTGCCTGCGCGTCTCAAAAATGAGCGTGAATCGCGTGATTTTAGCGAAACTCTTCCCTCAATACAGGGATTCGACCATCCTTTAACGCAAAACTGGATTGCGCGTTATTCAACCAGGGCGCATTTAATTTGGCTTGCCTCTGTGTTAAGAAACAGCGAGCCGTATCTGGATTTTGTCCGCGCCGAGGTTGAACGCAGGGAACTTCCTCCGGAACTTGTGTATTTGCCGGTTATAGAAAGCGGTTTTACAGTTACTGCGCGAAGCCGTTCCGGTGCGCTTGGCCTTTGGCAGTTTATGCGGAACAGTATGTCGCCATACATGAAACTTGACGATTGGCATGATGAAAGGCTTGATTTTTGGATAGCAACCAACAGCGCTCTTTCTAAATTGCAGGCGCATTACAAACAATTTGGCAACTGGCCGATCGCGCTTGCGGCTTATAATGCCGGCGGCGGCGCAATAAACCGCATAATAAAAGAAACCGGAAGCAATGATTACTGGTATTTTGCCGAAACAAAAAAGCTAAAAACAGAAAGCATTAATTATGTTCCAAAATTGCTTGCGGTTTATTACATTATTTCCAATCCGCGTAAGTTTGGTCTGGATATTTGCCGTCCGCAGGAACGTTTTGAATGGACGCGCATTGCCGTCCAAAAGCAGGTAAATATTGCGCTGCTTGCCGAAAATTCAGGAATTGAAACCTACAGACTGCGCGATGCGAATCGTGAATTATTTACCCTTGTAACTCCGCCAACAGAGTATTTTCTTAAAGTAAGAGCAGAAGATGCCCCTGCCGTACAAGCGGTTCTTGATAACAACGAAATTCAGCTTTTAAAACATCATATCCATACAATAAAAAATGGAGATACTCTTTACGCCATATCAAAGCAATATGGAGTTAGTGTTAAGCAAATTCTTGATGAAAATACGTCGATACGCGCCGAGGCGCTTAAGCCGGGAACGCAAATTTCTATTCCAATGTTTAAGGGCGCGCCTTCAACTATCCAGCCGGCACAAAACAAAAGTCCCCCAAAAGCTGCCGGTAATACAAGGCAAAAAAGTCCGGAAGCATGGACTGGAACTTATACAGTTGTAAAAGGCGATACGCTATGGTCTATTGCCAAACAATTTTCTGTTAATATTGAAGACCTTGCCCGGGTAAACAACATTGGTCTTAAAAGCGTACTTGGCATAGGGAAAAAACTTTTTGTGCCATAAATAAAGACGAATCCCCTGTTTTATAACAGTAGACGTTACTTTTTCTTAGTGTTACAATGAAATATATTTTAGTAGCCTTAAGGCAAAGGGGATAGTTATGAAAAAACGAATAGTTATAGCACTTGGCGGAAATGCGTTAGGAGATAATCTTCCTGAGCAAATGGTAGCGGTACGAACAACGGCAACTGCTATTGTAGATTTAATTCAGGGCGGGCATGAAGTTGTTATTGTGCATGGAAACGGGCCGCAGGTTGGCATGATAAACACGGCGTTTGAAACCGCCTCCAAGGCAGATCAGCATTTTCCGGTTCTGCCTATGAGTGTTTGTGTCGCTCTAAGTCAGGGTTATATTGGTTATGATTTGCAAAATGCGCTGCGAAAAGAACTTGATTCACGTTGCATAAAAAAACCGGTGGCAACAATCATTACGCAGGTTGAGGTTGACCCAAACGACAAAGCTTTTGAAAATCCAACAAAGCCTGTAGGCGGTTTTATGAGCGAATCTGAGGCTCTTAAATTAAAAGAAAAAGGAGTCGCGGTTGCCGAAGATTCAGGGCGCGGCTGGCGGCGTGTTGTAGCTTCACCGTTGCCTGTCCGTATTCTTGAAACAGAGACGGTAAAAGCTATGCTTGCCGCAGGTCATATACCTATTGCCGCTGGCGGCGGGGGCATACCGGTTGCGTTAAAGGCGGATGGACAGTATCACGGAATGAGCGCCGTTATTGACAAAGACTTTGCTTCGGCGCGGCTTGCTGCCGAACTTGAAGCAGATACGCTTATCATTCTTACTGCCGTAGAAAAAGTGGCAATTAACTTTGGAAAACCAGACCAAAAATGGCTGGATACTCTTTCAATTTCTGAAGCAGAAGCTTATATAAAAGAAAATCAGTTTGCAAAAGGTTCAATGCTTCCAAAAGTACAGGCGGCAATTTCGTTTGTAAAAAGCGCGCCTTCGCGAACAGCTCTTATTACAGAGCTTAAAAAGGCAAAAGAGGGCATAGAAGGGAAAACCGGAACAAGAATCGTATAGCGGCCTTCTATTAGCGGTCTTCTATGCGAAAGCTCTCTTGTTTAGTTTGAATATCTGTTTATAAAAATGAATCTATTCTGCAAAAACCGGAATAGATTCATCTTTTTTATGTGAATTTTAAGCAAAAATACCGCGAAAAGCCTGTATCAACGCAAGAATAACTCCAACAACGGCCTCTCCTCCAAGACAACCGGAGGCAATAATCATGCCATCTTCTTTTTTTGACCAGTTTGGCGCAATTTTTTCTGCGGCTAAACGCAGTACTACGCCTAAAAATGCCGTTGCCGAAAGATAAAATGGCAGATATACACCAAGACCAAGAGTCATTACCGGTAGTCCTGCCGTATAAAGTACCGCGCCCAGAATCAGGCCAAGCCAAAATGATTCAACATGAGGAATACCGCCAACCATAGCTGCAACCGCGCTGGCCTGTGGCGCGGGAAAAAATTCATGATTCCCAAACGCCGATGCTCCATAAGCTTTTAGCACAATAAAAAACATTCCAAGCGCGACAAAAGCTCCGAGGAGTCCGCCAACGCACTCGCCAAGCCATTGCGCTTTTGGGCTGGTATTCATTATTGCGCCGGCTTTAAAGTCATTCATAACGTCTCCGGTAAGACCGGTGGCTATTGCAATTATTGCGGCTGTAAAAAATGCCGCAACCTCTCCTGCGGGATAAATTGCTTTAACGGCAAGCATTATAACTATGCCAAATATCTCCATTGGATTTATTCCAGATTGCCCGACAAGCTGCGCCGCGATAATTGTTGTAAGTGCCGTACCCGCAATAATTATTAGACTTGGTATAACAGCAATATCACATATATAAACAAAAGCAACAGCAATAAGAACAAGCGCCAGGGATGCCGGCCGCAGCGAAATTATTTTTTTTGTGTGTACTGTTTTTTCAAAAACCGGCAGCTTAATTCGTTTAAGCTGCGGTAAAATTCCGCGCAGGATAATTCCCACGCCGGTTCCAATCATCAGCCCTATACCCAATGACGATTTGATTTTTTGGGCTGTTGCCCCATCAAAAAAATCCAGTTTTACAGAGGCAACCAGTATTCCAAAATCGCCTAAAATTGCGCCTAAAAACCATATTCCAATAAAGACCGGACCTATAATATATCCTATCGAAACCAACATTGGCGAAAGCCAAATACCTGTAATTGAACCCCATTCACTCATTTTTGAGCTTAGCAGCGCGGCGGGAAAAATCGTTTTGCCGGAAAATACCGCAAGACCGTCACGTAAAAATGTAAAAATTCCGGCCAGACCACAGGAGCTAAAAAGGATTTTTGATTTTCGTCCGCCTGCATCTCCTGCAATAACCGTGTCTGCCGCGGCTTGCCCCATTGGATATGGCAGTGGTTTTATTTCGATAAAATATTCGCGTATAAGCGCCGTGAATATAAGTCCCAAAACAACGCCGCCCAATGTTACGATTAACAGAGGCAAAATATTAACATGAGCGGCCGGATTCAAAATAAAAATTCCGGGTATGGTGAATGCAAGCGCTCCCGCGGTCATTGCGCCTGCCGACATTATTGTATGGGTTACATTGATTTCGCCTGTATTTCCGCGTTTTAAGAGTTTTAGAAAAAACATAGAAACCAAAGCGGTAAAGACAATAGGCCACGGCAATGCGCCCAGTTTTAATGCCACATAAAGGGAACTCATGGTAAGAACTACGCATCCTGCGCACCCTATAATTACAGCTCTAAAAGTAAACTGTTCTTTAAAAATCTCTTTCATATTGTTTTATTATGATATAAATCTGCAAAATATAGAACACTGCGCAGTATTTTTGGGCGCATTTTTGCCGGAGCTTGTCGAAAAGCGCACGCGGAGCGCGCCCGCCTGCGGCGGCGGGCGCAGACTCAGGCGGTGGGCACCGGCAAAAAACGCGCTTTCCGCTACAATTTGCTTCGCTTCGCTTGCAAATTCCGCTTCAATCGCTTGCGCGTTTGCGGCAGCCTGCGGCTGCCCCGCCTGCTTTGCTACGCGAAGCAGGCGGGCTTGGGAAACAGGCCGCCCGCGGGCGGTCACCACCGGTAGCCGGCGAAACCGCGTGGCGGTTTCGCCGGACGTGCGCC
>JAIRPU010000093.1 GCA_031256815.1 Spirochaetaceae bacterium | reverse complement strand
CGCGCAGGCCGCGGGAACACCGGTCGCCGCACCTCCCGCCAGCCTGCGGCCGCACCTCCCGCCAGCCGCAGGCTGGCGAGCGGCGTGTACCGCCGGCAAAAATGCGCCCAAATTTTTCTCAAACCAGCGTAGGCTTGCTAAAAAAACGCCGTTAATATATATTAACAACAATGGGCTTTCTTATGAAAAAACTATTAATATTAACGGTGGCGGCGTTGTTTGCGGCGTGTGGTAATGCCGAAAACGATAATTTTATAGCGGACACTTATAGTTATGTTCTAAATGATGTTCCAAACCGTGTTGTAGCGATAGGTAAGAGCAGCCAGGGAATAACAGATACAAACATGGGAACATTACCAATTGGTACTTATAGTAAAGTAGTATATGGCAATGGCAAATGGATAGCTACCGGCGTAACCAGCGCCATGCCTGTCGGTTACATTTTTTATAGCGCGATTAGCGCCGATGGCAAAAACTGGTCGCCTCTTAACGTTCTGCCCGGCACTGTCGGAGACTCCAATTATGCTTTACGGGGGGGGGGGGGGACTAGCCGCTTACGGCGCGGGTAAATGGCTGATTGTTGGAGGCGGAAGGTCTGTTTCCAGCACTGACGGCGGCGTTTCCTGGGGGCCGGTAGAAGACGCGCCGAAGAAACTGATTCAGCTTGCATTCGTAGATAATAAATTTATAGCGGTTTGCAAAGAAGACTCCGGAGACCTTATTTACACCAGCAGTAACGGCAGTGCATGGAGCAGCGTATCTGTTTCTGTTAAATTTTCATTTTGCAACATCGCTTTTGGGGCGAGTAAAACCATAATAGCCGGTTATGCACAACCTGTTGGTGGTTCCGCACTCTCAGGATATTATTTAACTAACAGCGGATCAGGCTGGACTTCAACACCAGCTTCTCCTTTTCTTCCCAGGAGTATAGTTTTCGGTAACAGTAATTTTGTTTCTGCTGATAATTATTATATTTCAAGTAGCACAGACGGCAGTTCGTGGAATGGTCCTGTGTCGCCAGGGTTGAGCGTGATTATTAAAGATATTGTTTTTTTTAACGGATATTTTAATCTTTTTGGACAAGATATATACAACACAACAAAAATATACAAAAGCTCTACTGGGGCAGCACCCTGGAGTACTCCGGCAACACTTCCAGCCGGAGAGTGGAGCGCTTTTGCCGTTGCGCCGTAGTTAAAACAATACGGCTTTCTGTAAATACCTGAAGTTTGACGGGGCTTGCGTTTTTTTTAAACTTGAAATTAAAATAGATGAAGTAACTGTTTTAAGGAGAGACTTTATGGTAATTAAAAGAAAGCAGATGCCTGTAGCGCAAATGGACAAAATGCTCGGCGGCAATGGCGTATCGCGGCTTGTAGAGCTTGCCCCCAAAGAGGTTATGCGGAATTTGCGCGTACTAAAAGAAATTACGCTTGACCCGGGCGTTAGCATTGGCAATCACGACCACAAGAACGAAACAGAATATTTTCTTATTACGCAAGGCTCCGGTGTTGTAAATGACAATGGCAGCGAGATAGCCGTTCATTCAGGAGATGTAGTTGTAACCGGTAATGGTTCATTTCACAGTCTTGTTAATACGGGCAAAAGGAAACTGGTCTTTTACGCTATTATAGTTACTTATTAAACGTGCCTATAAAAATCCCAAAAACGCTTCCGGCTTACGCAGCGTTAACCGGCGAGAATGTTTTTGTTATTACCGAGGAAAGGGCAGCCAGGCAGGATATAAGACCGCTTAAAGTCGCGATAGTAAACCTTATGCCAACCACTGTCGATACCGAAATTCAAATTTTAAGACTGCTTGGAAATACTCCTTTGCAGGTTGATATAACTTTTATTAGAATGGGCAGTCATTCTCCCCGCAACGCGCCGCCTGGTCATCTTGAAAAATTTTATGCCGCTTCAAAAAAAGCATTAAAAGAACGTTTTGACGGCCTTATAATAACCGGCGCTCCGGTTGAGACGCTGCCTTTTGAAGAAGTTGATTACTGGGACGAGCTTGCCTCCGTTATGAGCTGGGCAAAAAGCGATGTGTTTTCGTCGATGTATATTTGCTGGGGCGCGCAGGCGGGGCTTTATCATAATTATGGCGTTCCAAAAGTAGCGCTGTCTTCAAAGTTATTTGGAGTTTTTGCTCATAATGTAAACGAGCGAAAAACGCCGCTTTTTCGCGGTTTTGACGATATTTTTCTTGCGCCGCAGTCGCGCCATACGGAGAGTTCCGGCGCGGTAATAAACGCTTTGTCGGCGCTTAGCGTGCAGTCCGCTACGGCTTGCGGCAGCCCCTTTATTGTTACGGCGAGAAAGGGCCGCGAGATATATGTTAGCGGTCATCTTGAATACGATATACTCACCCTTGATACCGAATACAAACGCGATGTTTCTATGGGAAAGTCAATAAATATTCCGTGTAATTATTATATGAACGATGACCCGCGCAATCCGCCTGTCGTGCGCTGGCGCGCCCATGCGCATCTTTTTTTTTCCAATTGGCTTAATTTTATATATCAGGAAACCCCATTCGATTTAGGAGAGTTAAGCGCATAACAAAAGCGCCGGCAGAGCTATTCTTGTTCTTGACGTTTTGTATAGTAATTTTTAACATATTGTAGTTTGAAAAAGAAAAAATTAAGGGCTTTTATTTTTATAATTCTTGTGGCCGGCGTAATGGTGTTTTTTCGCGGCTGGCTGCAGTTGTCTGTGCCGGAAGGAAGCTTTGGCATTATGCGTTCCAGAACGCACGGGTTATACGAAAAAGTTATCTGCGGCGGTGGTTTCGATTGGGCATGGTACCGTATAATACCCTGGAATACATCATTAAAGACCTTTGTTTTGGAACCTTCCACGTTTAACCTTAATTTAAGCGGAAAACTTCCGTTTGCCGATACTCTTGGCGCGTTTACAGGAATTTCGGGCGATTACCTCTGGCGGCTTTCCGGCAGTGTTTTGTTTTCCATTCGTCCGGAGGCGCTGCCTGGATTAGTTTCGCGAAATGCAATAACATCTCAGGAAGCGCTTGAACAATGGCTAGACAGGGTTAAAACCGGCGTGAATTCTTATGCGGCGCAGAGGCTTTCATTTTATTTTGAAAGCGCGGGATTGGAACAGGAAAAGGATTTTGCTGCTATAAGTAAAGATGGAACTTCAAACCGGCTTAAGCAGGATATATTTACCGCGTATCCATATTTTGAACAAATTGAGTGCCGTATCACAATTGAAAAATTGCCCGATTTTAATCAATGGCGGGCTTCCATGGCAGTTTGGGAAACATATCTTGAAACGCAGCGTTCTGTGCTGCAGGGCGAAGCAACAACTCAGGCGGCGCGAAAAATAGCTTCTCAGTTTCGTTTTGACGAGCTAACCAGGTATGGCGAGCTGTTAACAAAATATCCTGTTTTGCTTAAATATCTTGAAATTGAAAAGAAATCCGAAGGAAGGTTCGTTGAATGAATTTTATTAATAGAACGGTGTTGGTTTTATGCGGCTTGTTTTTAACGTCGCTGTACGGTGTTTGGGCGCAGGGTTCAAAATCTGACGATGAAGATGCCAATAGCACAATCCCTATTCAATCTGAGCGTGAAGCTCCAAGCGGCAGTGTGTATCAAAGCGGGGATAAAACTTTTGCTATTTCTCTTGGCGGTTTAATTCCGCTTGGGTTTACAGGCGCGGATGGCGGCATAAAAAACAATGTTTTGTTTGGCGGAACAATTTCGCTTGCCTATAGTTATTTTTTAACCGGCAATATTTTTGTTGGCGGCGAGCTTCAGGGTTCTTTTAACCCTACAATAGGCGAAAATTTTATATTTATAGTGCCTTTTATGGCAAGAGCAGGGTATCAATGGGTGCTGCGGCGTTTTGAATTTCCGGTATCGTTTTCCATTGGCGGCGCAGGGCAGGTTTATAATGCGTATAATTTAATTAGTTTTATATTAAAAGCGCAGGGCGCGGCGTATTTTCGTTTTAACAACGACTGGTCGTTCGGGCTGAACCTGGCGGGCTGGATGATTCCGCAGGTTACCAAAGAAAGCGCCAAAAATACTACCGGCTATTTCCTTGAAATAAGTATGAGCGCTCGTTATAATTTCTAGACCATGTTTTTGCCAGATGCTTTACGGGGGGGGGGGGGATATATTAAACTAAGTTTAATTTATGATTTTAGGAATATTTTATTTATGAGCAGATTCATTGCATTTATGCTTGCGCTGACTGCCGCCGGTTTTTTTATTGGCTGCGACCAGTATGCTATTTTTTATGCTGTATCAAAAGAAGAAAAATTAAAAGAACCAAAGATTCCAGGCTCTCTTACAAAGATTGTTAAAACCGGAGAAGATCCCGATACCGATAAACTTTACGTTTCTAACGGCAAGATTTTTGTTTGCGAAAAAGGCTCCGGCGACTGGCGCTGGAGCGGTTTTTCTAACCCTCCGGGCGGCGATGTACGTGATATTGCTGTTTGCGGCACCGGCAGCACTAGCATTCTTTACGCGCTTACAATTAATTATTCAAACGGAGATTCGGCAATTTGGAAGTATGATTCAGGCTGGAGTCGAATTGCGTCCGATTCCAACCTGGGTTACCAGGCTATTTATGGCACTGATACTCATCTTTTTGCCGCGCTTTATAGAGGTCCACCAAGTAAAAGTGGCAATGATTATAAAATCGTTGCATTTAATGCGGCAGGATCTTATCAGTGTGAATCCAGCGCAACATATTTTTTAACCGGCGCGGCGCACCCCACCGGCTCTAATTATTATCTTTCTACCAAGGGTGCCGGTATTTTTTACTATTCGTCTATACCTACAGCTTCGCCCTTGCCGCTAACAGACAAAGTAACAGGTACTGCCGATTCGATTAACGCTCTGCTTGTTTATGATCTGGTGAATTATAAAATAGCGGCAAGCTCGCACGAAGGCCATATATATCAGATTAGCGGTACCACTGCAACAACAAGCGATGACAAAGGTACTTTATCCGCATCCGGAACTCTTGCCCTATGGAATAACGGCAGCGCAAAACTGCTTCTTGTTGGTTTTAAGGTAGATTCGTATCGTTTTGGATACCGCGAAATGGATATAGATGCTTCTGGAAACATTAATTTTTCTTCGTTCAGATCGCCTTCGACAAGCGTAAACGACAACGAAAGCTATATAGCCACCCTGGAAAAGAAGGCGCTTAATGGGCTTATGCAGGCACCTGGTCCTACCCCTGCCGGCGATTTTCCGCTGGTTTTTGCTTCCACCCAGAAAGACGGACTTTGGTCTTTCCGCCGCGGCGGCGATGAAAACCGCTTTATATGGAACAGGGAAGATTAAACTTGTTTTTAGATTTTAGCTTTAACCGCGGCAACATTCCGCGCACGGCCTTCGCTTTGTTTTGAACCCCGCTCAGGGCGGCCGCGGCGCAGCTCTTTCCGCCTACCGTTGCTCCCTTCCGGGCCTGGCGGGGTTGGGCGGCAGTTACTCGCGC
>JAIRPU010000026.1 GCA_031256815.1 Spirochaetaceae bacterium | reverse complement strand
GTAAGGCCGGTATCCAATCCGGCAACGGCAAGGTAGTTATAACCTACACGCCATAACCGGCCATTTATCAAACAAAAGCCCGCTAACGGCATAGCCGCAGGCGGGCTTTTTTATTTTAGTGATATTGCCTATAGTCTTATATGAATTTCCTTTCAAAATTCCAGCCGGTTTTTATTATCCTTTCGGCTTTATCTGGAATAGCACTTGGAAAATCAAAAATAATTAATGAACAATACACAGAAAATGGCATTCAGATTTTTCTTGTAATTATGCTTTTTTTTGTTTTTTTGGATATTGAAATAAAAAAGATTTCAACATCGTTTTTGGATTTGCGCTTTTCAGTTTCCGCTTTAATAATTAATTTTATTTTTACGCCTTTGTTCGCGTTTGTTTTGTCAAAATTATTCCTTTACGGACAAATCGACTTACAAACAGGCTTTATAATGCTGCTCGTTACGCCATGTACAGACTGGTATTTGATTTTTACCGGCGTGGCAAACGGCAATGTTCCGCTGGGCGCTTCTATTTTGCCCTTAAATTTAATTTTACAAATTGTTCTGTTACCCGTATATTTACTTGTGTTTATGCGAACCGGAGTTTCTTTTGGAGCAGGCGCAGTTATTTACAGCATTATTCTTGTTTTAATTATACCAATGCTGATTGCAAATGCGTTTAAATTTATATTAAAAAAAATCAACCGGCAGAATATATTGGCAAAAATAATAAAAAACTCAGGCGATATTCAATTTATAATGCTGTGTCTGGCGATAGTTTCAATGTTTGCGTCAAAAGGAACCCTGCTGCTTGCCAACTTAATACTTTTTATAAAATTGGCGCCGGCCCTATTGGTGTTTTTTGTGATTGTTTTTTGCGTTTCATTATTTACCGGTAAAATATTAAAATTGCCTTTTAAAAATACTATTGCGCTGGTTTTTACCACACAGGCAAGGAACTCTCCTGTTGCCCTTGCGCTTGCCGTGGTAACCTTCCCTTCGCGGCCGCTAATATCACTGGTATTGGTTATGGGGCCTTTAATTGAGCTGCCGGTGCTTGCAGTCAATTCTTTAATATTAAAAAGGCAAAACCGCCTCCTGTAGCGCCCTTTATTCGGGAACCCTGCAAGGGTAGCGTAAGAAAACCAAAATATATATAATACAAAATATGATAGTAGCTGGAATTGATATGGGAACGCAGAGCGTCAAAGTGGCGCTTTATGATGCCGAAAACAGGCAAATCGTTTCGCAGGCGCAGCAGCCTTTGGATTTAATCGCGGAAAACGATGGAACCCGCGAACAAAAAACAGAATGGTATACAGCGGCGCTTGACAGCTGTTTTGCAATGTTTACCGGCGCAGAGCGTGGCGCTGTCTGTGCTATTGGAATTTCCGGACACCAGCACGGCTTTGTCCCGCTGGACGCGCAAGGAAACAGCGTTTATAACGTAAAACTCTGGAACGATACCTCAACTCAGGCCGAATGTGAATTTATAACAAAAGAAGCCGGCGGAGACGATGCGGTAATCTCGGAAATATGCAATCTTATGCTTCCCGGTTTTACCGCCCCAAAAATCCTATGGTTAAAAAAACATAAAAAAAGCGCTTTTGAACGGCTCCGCTATATTATGCTGCCGCATGATTATCTTAATTACCTTTTTACCGGTGAATACCGCGCCGAAGAAGGCGATACATCTGGAACGGCGCTTTACAACGGCGCAAAACGCGCCTGGTCAAAAAAAATCTGCTCGATTATAGGCGAAAAACTTTTTGGCCTGTTACCTCCGGTAATAGCGGCGGACGAACCGAACGGTTTTGTGCAGGAATCCGCGGCCAAACGCTGGAATATTCCGCAGGGTATTCCCGTATCTTCCGGCGGGGGCGATAACATGATGGGCGCAATAGGCACAGGCACAGTGGAAGACGGCTTTTTAACGATGAGTCTTGGCACCTCCGGCACTCTTTATGGATATTCAAATACCCCTGTTTCAGACCCCAAAAACGGTATTTCTGGCTTTAGCGCCTCAACCGGCGGCTTTTTGCCTCTGCTTTGTACAATGAATTGTACTGTTGCAAGCGAAGAGCTGCGTTCTCTTTTTGGAATGAGCGTAAAAGAGTTTGACGAGGCGGCTTTAAGTTCAGCGCCTGGTTCCAAAGGCGTGGTTGTGCTTCCGTTTTTTAATGGGGAGCGTACTCCAAATCTTCCGGGCGGCAGGGCAAGCATAATGGGGCTTTCCGCGGCAAACGCTTCCCGCGCGAATATTGCCCGCGCCGCGCTGGAAAGCGCGATTTTTGGAATGCGCGGCGGGCTTGACGCTTTTAACGCGCTTGGCTTTAAGGCGCGCGAAATTCGCATTATAGGCGGCGGGAGCAAAAGCGCCGTATGGCGGCGTATGGCGGCGGATATAATGAATTTGCCTGTAAAACGCCCTGTAAATGACGAAGCCGCGGCAATTGGAGCGGCAATTCAGGCGCTTTGGTGTCTTGAAAAACAGCAGGGGCGTTCAACCGGCATAGCGGCGCTTTGTGCCGAGCATATAGCGCTGCGCGAAGATGAATGTGTTATGCCGGAAGCAGCGAATGTCGCCGCATATAAAAGCGCTTATTCGGAATATAATAAATATTTGAACGCGCTTTCGCCTTTATACCGGTAAATCGTGTAAAAAAATCACCGCGCGCAACTTTTTGATTCATTTTGTGTCAAAATAACAGGTTTGTGCGGTTTTATTGTTTTACTTAGGAGAAAAAATGGAAAGAGCAACAGCCGCCGCACAGGTAATTGTAGCGATTATTCCCATAGTCGGAATAGTTATGGGTTCTGTTGTAGTGTTTTTTTATCTGCTGTGGGGGCATAAGCGCAAGTCAATGCTTATACAGAGCGGGCAATATCAAAGACCGGCAATAGACCTGGAGTTGTTCAGTTTGTTTACGGGACTGCTTCTAAGCGGTGTCGGGCTGTGTCTTACTCTGTTTTTGATGGTTGCGACAGACATAACAATGGAGCTTTTGGGCGGGGTTATACCGCTTTCCCTGGGCATATCATTGTTGTTATTTTTTGTGATTAAACGCAAATTAAGAGCTTAACGTTGCCGCTTGGACTAGGGACGATTGTCCTTACAGACGCGGTACTCGTTGAAAAGGTTTTAAACGGGGAAGATTCGTTTTACCGGATGCTGGTGGAACGTTACGAGAAGCAGGTTTATTCGCTTGGAATGAGCTTTTTTCATAATCCGGGCGACAGCGAGGATTTTACGCAAGAGGTATTTGTAAAGGCATTCAGAAGTCTTGGACAGTTTGAAGGCCGTTCGCGGTTTTCTACATGGCTTTACCGAATTGCTTATAATTCTGCCATAAACAAGGCGCAGCGGCGGACAGAATATGCCGGACTTGCCGAAAATGCTGAAGCCGTGTTTGGCTTAACCCCCGAAGAAGAAAGCGTTCGCGCGGCGGTTCGGGAAGCGGTTCGGGAAGCGGTTAATGACCTTCCGGAAAAATACCGCGTGTGCATAGATTTGTTTTTTTTCTATGATTGTTCTTATTATGAAATAAGCACTATCACTGGCGATCCTGTAAATACGATTAAATCTCATATATTCAGGGCAAAAAAAATACTTCGCGAGAAATTGCGGGATGTGAGGTAAATTTTGAAGTGTAAAGATGTATTGGATATTTTATATGAATCCGATGAAATTTCGATTTTTGTAAGGCTGGAGGCAGCGTTGCATACGGCGTTCTGCGCCTCATGCGCGGCCGAAAAACGCAGGCTTAATATGGCGCACAGGCTTATGCGCGGAACCTTTATGCCCTTTTTTCCAAATATGGCGGCTTCTGTTATGCGCGTTTTGAGAATAGACGAAACAGGCGCTTTTAAACGCGGCAGTTTTTCGCTGCGCGGCTGGGTTATAGCCGGCGTTTTTATTTTGTTTTCGCTGGCCAGCGCATATTTTGGCATAGACTTTCGCGCCATTGTAGAATCCAGCGGCGTTTCGTTTATTCTTCCTTTTGGCATAACTACAGGTTGTGTAATAACAATTTACGGCGCATTGTTCATTTTAAGCCATTTAGACGATTTTCACGAAAAATTTGTACGCTAAACGCCGTTTAATGCCACTTGAAGGATTGATTTGCCCTGTGTTACAATAAATTATGGCAAACTGGGGTAAAGAACTGTCATGGCGTATCAGCGCGATTATTGAACGCTGGCGTTATTTTGGATTTAACAAAGAAAAAATCGCCTCTTTAATAGGCGTTGTTGATAAACATAATGCTTCCGGTTTAATAATAGCCTGCCCCGTAACAGCAGCGATTATTGTTTTGCTTTCGTTTTATCCGGACTGCACAGGAAAATCAAAAACAGTTTATTTTGCGTTTGCCATTTTTCAGTTTTTCTTGTTTTTTTACAACATTACGCTTGTAAAAAAAAGCATAAAAACACACGCGGCATACATGGCCAGCGTAATAATTTATACAGCGGTAATTTTTTTGTTTGCAATGTACGTGTGCATTTTTACCAAGGGAATTTACACGCTGCGTTTTTTACTTTTTTTTCTTAGTTTTGAAGTTATGTTTGTTTACGGGGCTTTCTTCAGCCTTGCCTTAAACGCGGGAATAATGGTCGGTTTTATATTCTTTTATAAATATTCACAAAAACTTTTTGGCATAGAACTGGCAATGAATTCATATTATGATATTTTAAACGTAGCGGCCTGCAGCGTCCTTACTTTAATAATGAACTGGTATAGTTCGTTTGTGTTTTTTAAAAGCGTTGTTAATTCCAGCTCGCTGGAAGCCGAACGCGACCTGTTTCACGAAGAAAGCATACACGACCAGCTTACAGGCCTTAATAACCGCAGAAGTTTTGAACAGTCTGTGCCGCTGTATATTTCGGTATGCCGCCATGTTCATCAAACTGTATGCGCAATTATGATGGATATTGATTTTTTTAAAAACTATAACGACAACTACGGGCATCAAAAAGGGGACGAGGTGCTTCAGACTGTGGGTAATTTATTAAAACGTCTTATGGAAGAAGAAAAACTTTTTGCGGCAAGAGTAGGCGGTGAAGAGTTTATTGTAATATGGACAGAGAACAGAATTATAGAATCTGAGCGTGTCGCGCTTAAAATTCGCCAGTTATTAATTGAAACAAAAATTCCGCATGAATTTTCTGCTACCGCGCCTTATGTAACGGCGAGTTTGGGGCTTTACATTATGCGTGGCGGCTGTATGGACAGTGCCGAAGAGCTATACAAAAATGCCGACACCGCGCTTTACAAGGCAAAGGAAGCGGGTCGAAACTGTGTTATATGCCTGGATTCCCAGGACGGCTCTTTCCGTACGGTAGAATTGCGCGATTACACCGGAATAAGCAGATAAACGATAATTCTGCGGAATTTTACCGGCGCAGCTTGCATTGTTTATAACCAACATCAAAAAACAACTCTTCTGTTTTGTTTGGGCAGCTTTCTCTGCCCTGAAAAAATCTTAAAAAAAGCGTCAGGAATACTGCAACCGTTTTCAGTATTCCTGCAAAAATTTTCATAAATTTGCAAAAAAATGCTTGACAAACTGCTTTCTTAAATATACAATAGGATTGAAAGAAGCTTTTTTAGACGGTTCTGTTCTAAAAGCCGCAAAAAAACTACGAGGAGGTAGTAAGTGGAAAAAAACGCGTTATTGCGCCTTGTGAACGTAACAAAACGCTTCCCTGGCGTTCTTGCTCTGGACAAAGTAAACCTGGAAGTTCGCCCTGGAGAAGTTCATGGGCTTGTCGGAGAAAACGGCGCTGGAAAATCAACAATTATAAAAGCGATTACCGGCGCACATTCCGCGGATGAAGGCGAAGTGTGGTTCGACGGTTTAAAACTTGAGCAAATGTCGCCGCACAAATCAATGGAAATTGGAATAGCCTGTATATATCAGGAACTTAATCAGATTCCTCACATGACGGTTTACGAAAATATATTTTTGGGACGCGAAGAACTCAGCCTTAAAAAAATCGGCTGGACAGACCGCGCGCGTATGCGAAAAGAATCGATAGCCGCAATAAAATCGCTTGGACTTGACCTTGACCCCGATGCCGAAGTGGGCGCGCTTGGCGTTGGCAAACAGCAGCTCATCGAAATAGCAAGGGCGGTTCGTACAAACGCAAGATTAATAATCATGGACGAACCTACCGCCGCGCTTAGCGAACGTGAAGCGAATCAGCTTCTTGGCATAATTAAGGATTTGCGCTCCAAAGGGCACGCAATAATCTATGTATCGCACCGGCTTCACGAAGTAAAAGCGGTATGCGACCGCATTACCGTTCTGCGCGATGGTAAAACCGTTGAAACACGCGAAGTAGGCACAACTTCCATAGACGATATAGTTAAACTTATGGTTGGGCGCGAAATTACAAACAAGTATCCAAAAGTAAAGGTTGAGATTGGCAAAGAAATGCTGCGCGTAGAAGGGCTTAGCCGAAAGGGCGTTATAGACGGCATTTCGTTTAAAATTCACGCGGGAGAGGTGCTTGGTTTTGCAGGCCTTGTAGGTTCAGGCCGGACGGAAACCATGCGCGCGCTTACCGGAGCCGACCCGGTTGACGCCGGAAAAATATTTGTTGAAGGCAAAGAAGTTCATATAAAAAATCCGCGCGATTCAATTAACGCCGGCATAGCCTTCCTTACAGAAGACCGCAAAGGGCAGGGGCTTGTGCTTATTCAAACAATAGAATTTAACTCTACTCTTGTAAATTTAAAGAACTTTAAGCATTTTGGTCCGCTTCTTGATTTAAAATACCTTAAATTGATTGCGGAAGAAAAAGTTGAAGAACTTAAAACACGTACCCCAAGCGTTAATCAGGCGGCGGGGAATCTTTCCGGCGGAAATCAGCAAAAGGTGGTTATAGCAAAATGGCTGCTTTCCAAAAGCAAGGTGTTCATTATTGATGAGCCTACACGCGGTATAGATGTGGGAGCAAAGGTTGAGGTTTACAACCTTGTAAACGAGCTTATTAAAAATGGCGCTGCTGTAATAATGGTAAGTTCGGAGATGGACGAATGTATAGGAATGTCCGACCGCATCATGGTGATGTACGAAGGTAAAGTAACGGCAGAACTTAAAGGCGATGAAATTTCGCAGGAAAAAATTATGTTTGCCGCTTCAGGGCTTCAATCGGAAAAAAGTGCGGCTTAACGGGCGCTCTTTCGTTAAAATAAAATTATAAAGGTGAATAAAATGGCTTTAGAAAAAAAAGGGTTTAACATTAAAGAACATATTTACAGCTTCGGCGTAGTCTTCGTGCTTATACTGCTCTGTATAATTATGACCATAGCTACTCCGCGGTTTTTAACGGCGGATAACCTGCGCAATGTAGGCGCACAGGCTGTTGTAAATTCTATTGTGTCTATAGGTATGTTCCTTGCCATTCTTACGGCAGGTATAGACCTTTCGGTTGGCTCTGTCCTGGCGCTTTCCACAATGATTATGGGGCTTTTTGTCCGCAATTTTAACCTTAATCCCATTCTGGCGATGATACTCTGTTTGGGTACCGGCGGACTTTTGGGTCTCTGTAACGGGCTTATGCTTACAAAACTGCGCCTTCCGCACCCGTTTATTTCTACTTTGGGAATGAAGCAAATGGCGCGCGGACTGGCGCTGGTTGTAACAGCATCTCAGCCTATTTCCGGTTTTGCCATGAAGCATAAAATCTGGGCGGGTTATACAAATAACATTACCGAAATTTCAATTGGCCTTGTTATAGTACTGTATGTGTTTATGTACATATTCCTTACACGCACGGCAACCGGCCGCTATATTTACGCTGTAGGCGGCAATAAAGAAGCAAGCCGGCTTTCCGGTATTAACGTAGACGGAATATTAAATTTGGTTTATGTAATTTCTGGCGGAATGGCGGCGCTCGCCGGCCTCGTGCTGGTTGGCCGTACAGATTCGGCATATCCGCTTGCCGGAACTGATTACGAAACAGACGCCATAGCCGCTGTTATTATAGGCGGCGCAAGTTTCTTTGGCGGCATAGGGCGCATAGGCAATACAATAGTCGGCGTTCTTTTGATAGCAGTGCTTCGTAACGGGCTTAATCTGCTGCGTGTAGATGCAAACCTGCAAACATTTGCCATAGGGGCGGTTATCGTACTTGCCGTATGGGTAGACGTAATACGTCAGCGTACAATGAAAAAGGCATAATATTCCCCGCCGGATTTTCCGGCGGTTCCGGCAAATTGCCCCAGGCGTGGCAGTTTGCCGCCGGCAAATTGCCCCAGTCGTGGCAGTTTGCCGCCGGTAATTGCCGATGCTCCGCAATGTTTGATTTTGCTCAGGGCTTTTGATTGCAGTAACCGTCAAAAATTTATAATCAAATGGACAAAACTATTTTACAAATGAGCCGGATTCATAAACTCTTCTCCGGTAACGAAGTACTGCATGGCGTCGATTTTGATTTGCGTTTGGGCGAAACGCATACGCTTATGGGAGAGAACGGTTCAGGTAAATCAACTTTAATGAAGATACTTATGGGAATGTACCGTGCCGATTCAGGAAGCATAACGCTTTTTGGAAATAAAGTTTCTTTTTCAAACAGCGCGGAGGCAATAGAACATAAAATAGCTATGATTCATCAGGAGCTGTATCCTGTGCCCGACATGGAAATTTCAGAAAATATTTTTATGGGACGCGAACCGCGTGATAAAACCGGATTCCTTGTTAATACGCCTCTTATGCGCGAAAAAACCAGGTCTCTGCTGAATGAATTTAAGCTCAACCTTTCGCCAAAAACAAAAATGCGCGCATTGAGTGTTGCGCAGTGTCAAATTATTGAGATTATAAAAGCAATTTCTGTTAACGCAAAAATCATAATAATGGACGAGCCTACTTCCGCCATTACCAATAACGAAGTTTCATCCCTTTTTGAACATATACGGCGCTTAAAATTGAATGGCGTTTCTGTTGTTTATATCTCACATAAAATGGACGAAATTTTTAGAATTTCGGACCGTATTACAGTACTTCGTGACGGATATATGATTGGCACAGATGACGCAAAAAATCTTAACAACTCAAAAATTATTACAATGATGGTTGGCAGGGAACTTTCTGAAGTTTTTCCAAAACGGGACATTGCTTTGGGAAAAGAAATTCTTAGCGTAAAAAATATTTGTTTCCGGCAAAAAGTAAAATGCGTAAGTTTTTCGCTGCGCCGCGGCGAAATACTTGGCATTGCAGGACTTGTCGGCGCAGGACGCAGCGAACTTGCCGAAACTATTTTTGGGGCGCGAAAAAAAGATTCAGGCGAAATATATGTAAATGGTAAATTTTGCCGGATAAAACATCCAAAAGACGCGGTAAAAAACAAAATAGCAATGATAACCGAAGACCGTAAAATTACCGGTCTTAATTTGGAAGCGTCTTTATTATACAATATTTCTGTTGTTGCGCTGCGTATGTTTTCCAAATACGGGCTTGTAAACAAAAAAAATGAATTAAGCTGCGCGGTAGATTTTTCTTCAAAACTAAAAATTAAAAGCCGCGGTATAACCGCGCGTGCCGTTAGCCTGTCCGGAGGGAATCAGCAAAAAGTTGTCCTTGCAAAATGGCTTGCCGCTAATCCCGATATAATTATAATGGACGAGCCTACGCGCGGAATTGATATTGGCGCAAAACGCGATATTTATGCGCTTATGAGCGAACTTGCCGGAATGCAAAAGGCAATAATAATGATTTCATCTGAACTGCCTGAACTTATGGGTATGAGCGACAGAATTATTGTACTCTGCGAAGGCCGGCTTACCGCGGAATTTGAAAGAAAAGATTTTAATCAGGAAGCTATAATGTCTGCCGCGGCAAATGGAGGTAATAAATGATTCGGAAAAGTGGCGGAACAAAACTTGCGGAATCCGCTTTAACGCATATAAGCGTTCTGCGTGAATGTATAATGCTTGTTGTGCTTGTAGCGCTTGTTATTATTTTAAGCGCGCTTTCGCCGGCATTTGCCAGCGCAAAAAATTTTATCAATATATTTAAACAGGCGTCCATAAACGGAATTCTTGCAACAGGAATGATGTGCGTAATTTTAACCGGCGGTTTTGACCTTTCTGTTGGCTCCATTGTTGGCTTTTCCGGAGTTATTGCGGCGCTTTTTGCGCAGGGCAATACTCCGATTGTCGTGCCGCTTGCGCTTGGAATTGGCGCAGGGCTTTTAATTGGATTTGTGAACGGCGTTTGTATATCTTTTTTTGCGATACCGGCGTTTGTAGTAACGCTTGGAACCCAGTCGATTGTGCGCGGACTTGCGTATCTGGCTTCTGGCGGAATGCCGGTATTTGGAGTAAGCAAGTCTTACGAAAATATAGCGGGAACGCTTTTGTTTGATTTTTTACCCATGCTTGTTGTTTACTATGTTGCAATAGTGCTTTTAACGGGTTTTATGCTTACAAAGACCGTTTACGGCAGAAGAATTTACATGACAGGCGGCAACGAGCAAGCGGCCAGGTTTTCCGGTATTAACACCAATTTTATAAAACTCTCTGTTTATGGTATTTGCGGGCTGCTTGCAGGGCTTGCAGGCTGTCTTTTAACATCGCGTACAATTTCAGGAACTCCTGTTACAGGAGTGGGCTATGAGCTTGACGCTATAGCGGCAGTTGTTATTGGAGGGGTAAGTCTTGAAGGCGGTTCTGGTAAATGGTATGGCCCCATGACAGGCGCGCTGCTTCTTGCCATTATCAGTAACGGACTCGATATAATGCGCGTCCCTTCGTACTACCAATGGCTTTTAAAAGGGGTTATAATAATCTGTGCTGTTTTTCTTGATGTTCGCGCAAAAGCGCGCGTCAAATAAATAACAATAATTTTTTGGAGGATAAAAGAAAATGAAAAAATCTTTTGTTTTGGTATCGGTATTTGCAATGTTTTCGCTTTTGTTTGCCGCCTGTTCCAGGTCAAAAAAGCCGGATAAGCCTGTGTTCATGCTTTGCATAAGCCACATGACTAACGCTTTTACAAAGACTGTAGCGGACAGCATGAGCGCCGCCGCCGCTTCCGCAGGGGCCGAGCTTATAATCAACGAAGCCGGCAATGACATTGGAAAGCAGGTAGGTCAGATTGAATCCGGCGTTAACCAGAAAGTAAACGCAATTATAGTGGAACCGGTTAATGTTTCCGGTGTTATTCCCGCTATAGAAGCGGCGGAAAAGGCGGGGGTTCCGGTAATTGTGTTTAATCAAAGGATAAGCGACGGTTCCAAAGCCCATGCATTTGTGGGCGTTTCTAACGAGACCCTGGGTTTTATGGAAATGAAAAGCGCGGCGGAAGCTATTGGCGGTTCCGGAAACATAGCCATACTGCTTGGGCCGCTTGGTTCGGACGGACAGCTTGGCCGTTCCGCCGGTTATGAAAAAGCGCTTGCCGAATATCCAGATATTAAAGTCGCGTTTCAGGAAACAGGAAACTGGACGGCGGAAGAAGGGCTAAAACTTGCAGAAAATTGGCTTCAAACAGGACAAACGCTTGCCGCCATTGTTTCGCAGAACGACGGTATGGCGCTTGGAGCGGTAAAAGCTGTAGAAGACAAGGGGCTTTCCGGAACTGTTAAGGTTTATGGTCTTGATGCTGTTCCGGATGCGTTAAAGGCGGTTCAGGCAGGACGGCTTACCGCTACAGTTTCCCAGGCAACCGAAAGACAGTCGCAAAAAGCAATTGAGGTGGCTATGGCGCTTTACAATAAACAAGATGTGCCTGCGGAAAACCTTGTTGAAGGCGCTGTTATAGACAAAAACAATGTTTCAGAGTTCATAAACCCTTAAAACTAAAAAATGCTATTACAATTAACAGGTTGTAATAGCATTAATAATGCTGTATAGTAACAACATCATACGAGGAGGTATGGAATGAAAAAGTTACGTTTATTTATGTGTATGTGCGCGGCGCTTATTGCGCTTTCGTTCATCACCGGTTGTAACCGCGGCGGCAAAAAGGGCGATAAGATTGTCGTTGGTGCGGTTCTAAAAACTCTCAGTTCGCCCTATTGGCAGACGGTAGCCGCGGGTCTTAGAGCCCAGGCCGAAGCAGATAATGTTGAGCTTATTCTTTTAGGGCCGCCTACAGAGGACGCCGTTGAGCAGCAGTTAAACATGGTTCAGGATCTTTTAACACAGGGAGTTTCTGTACTCGTATTTTCGCCTTCACAGCCGGATGCTTCTGTAAAGGTGCTTTTAGATGCAAAATCCAAAAAGATTCCTGTAGTGCTTGTTGATACAAAAATGCAAGATGGTTTTGAAGATTATGCCACATTCATAGGCACAACAAATTTAACCGCCGGTGAAGATGCCGCAAAAGCAATTCTTGCAAAGAGTATTCCACCCGCTTCAAATGTAGTAATCATTGACGGCGCGCCGGGCAATCCTTCTACAAGCGACCGCTCAAACGGTGCGGAAGAAATTTTCAAAAACGCCGGTATGAACGTTATAAGGCAGCCTGCCTATAGCGACAGGGCGCGGGCGCTTGACGTTATGGATAACGTTCTTCAGTCAACGCCGGATGTAGCCGCTGTTTTTGCCGCAAACGATGATATGGGCATGGGCGCCTACAGGTCGTTACAGCAGAAAAACAAGACCGAAACATGGGTTATTGGAGTTGACGCCATAGAAGACGCGCTTAATATAATCATTGCCGGTGGTAAATACATTTCGCTTGCCCAGCGCTCCTATGGCATGGGAACACTGAGTATTGAAGCCGCTGTAAAACTTTCCAAAGGTGAACCGGTTGACAAGCGTATCGATTCCGGTACGGACATGATAGATTCGCCTGAAAAAGCGCAAAAGCAAAAAGAGTTTCTTGCCAGCATTTTAAAATAATATATTCATTGGGCGGTACACTGTACTTGTTTTATAAGCGCAGTGTTTACCCGCCGTGAATGTCGTCCGTTTCAAATAAAATTGATTAAATTAACTGTTGGACGTGATGATTCCGGCAGACGCCTTGACCGTGTTCTAAGAAAAGCGTTGCCGGATTTGCCGCTTTCGGCAATTTACCGGCTGCTAAGAAAACGTTTTATAACAGTTTGCAAAAAAACTGCGTCAGCTTCTACTATTCTTAACGAAGGCGAAACAATATTTATTAAAAAAATAGATTTAAAAAACAATGTTGAACCGGATGTCCCTGTTAAAATAAAAAAACAGCTCGATATAATATTTGAAAACGATGATATATTTTTTATAAATAAAGCTTCCGGCATTGTAACGCACGGAAACCACAGTTTAACTTCATTTGCGCTTGCCTTTCTTGAATCTAAACTTCCGGCTTCGCTTTCTTTTACTCCAGGGCCGCTGCACAGGCTTGACCGCGAAACAAGCGGTATTATCGCATTTTCAAAAAGCATTAAAGGGGCGCAATGGTTTAGCGCCGCGCTGCGCTCCGGTCTTGTAAAAAAGACTTATCTTGCGCTGCTTAAAGGGAATTTAAGCGGCGAAGCGCTTTGGCATGATTACCTGATACGGGACAGTAAGAAAAAATTAACTGTTACAGGTAATGGAAAGCCTGCTGTAAGTTTTGTTACTCCCTTAAAACAGTTAAATGACGCAACTCTTGTAAAAATTGAAATTGAAACGGGAAGAACGCACCAAATCCGCGCACAGGCTGCCGCGCGGCTTCACCCTCTTTTGGGCGATGAAAAATATTCAGGCGGCAAGGGCGGGTTTTTCCTTCATGCATGGAAAATTGAATTTCCGCCGGAAAATCCGCTTGCATTGCCGCCTGTATTGACGGCGCCTTTATCTTATAACATCAATCCCCGCCTGCAGGCGGCTGAACTTTTCGTTTAGCTCAACTTCTGTCGGATTTTCCAGCGTCATGTACAGTGTCCAGCGCACATCATTTGAAGGTATATCTGCTTTTAAAACAGAGCCTATGGAACCGTTATTATCCTTTGCCGAAAGCGCAGGCTTTGCGTTAAACGGAAATTTCTCTTCCAAAAGATCATCCCATTCATCGCTGTAATCGGTTCCAAGCCTTGAATCCGGTTTTAAATTGCGCGTTATAACCGCATAATCTTTGCCGCGGTTATTCCTGTTTAGAATAAGTTTTGTTACGCCAAACTTTATTTCATCATCCTGCTTAAAATGCGAAGGCAGCAAATAAAGTTCAGACATATCAGACCATGGAAACACATCATTTTTTGCAGCAAGCGTAATATCGGGCAGTTTAAAATCTATGCTTGCCGTACCACGGTTCCACGAAAAATTAAAATCGAGTAAAAATGCCGGCAAAAAATTCAGTTTTAAAAATTCATTCCATTCTTCAAAATTTGCCGAATATGCGGCGTGTACATGGTCGCACAGTTTATTTATATCCCATTTGTAAACAAATCCCTGACCGGAAGACTGAGTCGTTGTAATTACCACAGGCCCGTCAGGGAGCGGAAGAATATACATCAACACGACTCTGTCGTCAAACGATATAATCCAGTCTGCCGTGCGCCACAAACGTCCCAGGCTGTCGGTAAAAAAACCTGTCTCTGAAGGAGCGCCAAAGGAAAGAATACGGTATTTATCGCCGCGCCAAAGCGTACGCTCTACACGCCAGTTTTTTAAAATCAAATCCATTATGTAATGCGGGTCGCTGTTCAATTTTTCAACCGAAACAGATTTTGGACGCACAATCTTAAAAAAATTTACATCGCTTACCGTAGAATATAAAAGTTTTCCATCGCTTTCCAGATTAACCGATTTTATATCCAGCCGCGAAAGTTTCCAGTTATTGTCGTTGCGGTCGACAAAATCAAGCTGCGGAAATATTGAAGACATGGTTGAATTAAGCAAAAACGCATTGTTCGGGCCGGTAAGATATTCCGGTGCGGCGGCAAAAAGCTCGTTCATTGCGGCAACATAATTTTTTTTATAATCGTCGTTTATTTCTTTTTGAGCGATTTTATAGTCGCAAGGCAGCTTAACTTCAAGCTCAAAAATTTTTGTAAGATTGTTCTGTAATATAAGATGCCCGTAATTTGGTTTTACACGAAAACTTAATGTTGAGCGTTGATAGGAAGTTATAATTTGCGCCGGTGTGGAATACAGGATATTGTCGCGCAAACTTGTAACAAGCCCTACAACCTCGCCTTTTGGGGTAACAAGCGGACCGCCCGAGTTGCCCGGGTTTCCGTCTGCCGATGATTTTAAAAGTTTCCAGCGGCCGGATTCATTTTCGTCAACAGTACCAAGCACCATGCCGCTGCGTATAACTATGCCTTCGCCAAGCGCGTTTCCAATGCTAAAGACAGGTTCATTTATGCTAAAGCTGTTTTTAAAATTAAAATATTCGCTAAAGACACGGTCTTTTACCGTAAAAATTAAAAAATCGCGTTCACTTGAGCCGCCGGTAATTTTATCGACCTCAAATACCTTACCTTCAGAGTCCCGTATAAAATACGATGTATAAACTTTGCTTTCTGTTCCAAGGTTTATTACATGAAACGCCGTGGCAAGCTCTGTTGGCGAAATCGCAAACGCTGTTCCTATCGAATAGTATTTATCGTTGCGTATCGCATAAGGCACCACTTCCCAGTTAAGCTCCCGCTCGTATACGGTTTTGTCATTCTGTTGTTTCTCTATTACAACTTCAAAAACCGCTTTCTGTGTAAGTCTTAGAATACGCGGTGGAAGCGCCGCCACGCCGCCGCTTTGGCTGGTAATTTTTGACATAAGCGCGCAAGAAAATAAATTTAAAAACGCAACGCAAAGCATTGCGCGTATTATAATATTAAGATACCGCATAACTCATTTTACGCACGGCTTAATCAATGTGTCTAGACCGCGCGCCGCAGGGCAGGAACATTCAGGTTTTGAGGAATATGAAATCGCAGCCGCTTTAATTCTGAAAAACGCGCATTTAGGCGCAGCGTATCCTTGTGTCAGTTCCAAAAAATCGAAAATACCTTTCGTCCTGCCGTTAATGCCCCCTGTCCGCATTATTGTATAAAATCGCAGATATCGATACTATTATAGTAATTTATATTATGAGGAGAAATTTTATGAAAAAATTTTTTAAAATGATGACGGTACTGTTCTGTTTAATGCTGGTTTTTGCCGGCTGCAGCAAAAAAAACGCTGCAAAAACCCAGAACACTTTTGCTTACACATGCTGGTCTATGAATAATCCATTTTTTATAACGCTGGAAAAGGCCATAAGGGAGGAAGTCGAAAAGAATGGAGATAAACTAATAACGCTTGACCCGGCCGGCGATATTGGAAAACAAATTAATCAAATTGAAGATGTAATTTCGCAGGGCATTGACGGTATGTTTTTAAATCCTGTGGATAACGAAGGCATAAGGCCTGCGCTGCTTGCGCTTGAACAGGCAAAAATTCCTGTGGTGAATTTTGATACGGCAGTAAAAGACCTTGATAAAGTCGCGTCATTTGTAGCGTCCGACAACGAAAACGCCGGTTTTGTTTGCGGCGAAGATATTGTCAAGCGCTTTCCAAACGGAGGCAACATTGTTATTCTGGAAATGCTTGTGAACGACGCTGTTAATTCGCGTATCCGTGGTTTTGAAAAGGCCATTGCCGGTAAAAATTTTAACATAGTAGCGCGTCAGGATGCCAAAGGCGACCTCCAGCAGGGGCTTCAAAAAATGGAAGATATACTGCAGTCTCAGCCTAAAATCGATGCGGTAATGGGCGGCAACGACCCAATGGCGCTCGGCGCTTTTGCGGCTTGCAAGACAGCAAACCGTTCTGAAATGATTATTTACGGTGTAGACGGCTCGCCGGATGCAAAAGCGGCTATCGCGCAGGGCGGTATTTTTGCCGGAACCGGTGCGCAAAGCCCTGTAAATATAGGAGTTGAGTCGGTTAAGGTTATGAAAAAAATTATTTCCGGCGAATCTTACGATAAAAATATTGTTGTTAAAACATTTTTAATAAGCCAGGAAAATGTTGCTCAATTTGGAACAGACGGCTGGCAGTAATTAATAATTATTGTATGTATATGACTCGCGGCGTTTTTACTTTTAAGGCTTCAATATATGACTAATACGCTTTTGGAAATGCGGCACATAAAAAAACATTTTCCTGGTGTGCAGGCTTTAAAAGATGTGTCGTTTGAACTTCTGGCCGGCGAAGTTCATGCGCTGCTTGGAGAAAACGGCGCGGGTAAATCTACCCTTATTAAACTACTCGGCGGATTTTATGCCGCCGGCGGAGGGGTAATTTACATTAACGGAAAAGAAACTGCAATACATTCCGTAGAAGATGCGCAGCAAAACGGAATCAGCATTATACACCAGGAATTGGCGCTGGTTCCGAATATGACTGTTGCGGAAAATATTTTTTTGGGCCGCGAAATTATGCAAAGCGGTGTAATAAGCTATACAAAGATGAATGAAGCCGCTCGCGAAAAACTTGAATCATTTGGATTGGCAATAGAAAGCGAAGCGCTTGTAAATACGCTAACCATAGCGCAGCAGCAAATGGTCGAAATAATAAAAGCGTTGTCTTTTAACGCAAAAATACTCGTAATGGATGAACCTACTTCATCACTTTCAGAAAGAGATGTTGCGTTCCTTTTTGAGACCATACGTAAATTAAAACAGAATAATGTTGGTATAGTTTATATTTCGCACCGTATGAGCGAACTTTATCAGATTACCGACCGTATTACCGTTATGCGTGACGGTGAGTATATAGGCACTAAAGAAACTGCAAAAACAAATAATGATGAACTAATTGGAATGATGGTTGGGCGTACGCTTACAAATTATTATACGCGCACCTATAACATCGCCAATGAAACCGTTTTGGAAGTAAAAAATTTAAGCGATGGCAGACTCATTAAAAATATTAGTTTTGACGTTAAAAAAGGCGAAATTCTGGGTTTTGCCGGTCTTGTTGGCTCCGGCCGCAGCGAAATTATGAAGTGCATTTTTGGCATAGACAGGTTTACGGAAGGCTCAATTTTTGTAGAAGGAAAAGAGGCGCGCATCAACTCTCCGGACGACGCCATGCGTTTTGGACTTGCGCTTGTGCCTGAAAGCCGCAAGACCGAAGCGTTGTTTCCGGCGCAAAGCGTAAGGTTCAATATAACCCTGGAAGCGCTGGCGGAATTTATTAAAGGCATTGTTGTAAACAGCGCAAAAGAAGAAACAATTTCCATGCAGTATGTAAATAATATGCGTATAAAAACGCCGTCTCTGGAACAGTTAATTAACAATCTTTCGGGCGGAAATCAGCAAAAAGCAATTATCGGCAGGGCGCTTGCTACTCTGCCCAAAGTGCTTATTCTTGATGAGCCTACACGCGGCGTTGATGTTGCGGCAAAGGCCGAAATTTATGCGGTTATGAACGCTCTCGTTAAAGAAGGGCTTGCAATTATAATGATTTCATCAGAACTGCCTGAAGTAATAAATATGAGCGACCGTGTTATTGTAATGCACGAGGGCAGAGTAAGCGCCGCGCTTTCGCGCGATGGCATAACACAGGAAACTATTATGCGTTATGCTACAGGGAGTATGGCGTAAACAGGGAGGATAATGTTGAACGAAAACAAAAATTTGCAAAACAAAAGCCGGATGCGCCGTATATGGCGTGGCTTTTTGGTTTTTTTAAAAGAAAATACCGGCATACTTGCAGGGCTTGTGTTACTCTGCCTTGTTTTGATTATATACGATGCCGTTGTGGGGCGCGCCGCGTTTCTTTCAAAAAACAATATTATGAATGTACTGCGCCAGACGGCGACAAACCTGTATATTGCCTGTGGAATGACCATGGTTATTATTCTTGGCGGTATTGACCTTTCTGTAGGTTCTGTTATAGCGCTTTCCGGCGTTGTAACAAGCGGTTTTATAGCGTTTTCCGGCGCGTCTCTTGGAGCAGCGCTTGCTGCCGGGCTTGGAACTGGCGTCGTTTTTGGCGCGTTTAACGCTGTAATTATTTCTAAAACAACAATCCCGCCGTTTATTGTAACGCTTTCCACAATGAATATAGCGCGCGGCGCGGCGTATCTTTATACAGACGGACAGCCTGTAAGGGTTATGTCGGATTCATTTAATTTTATAGGTTCAGGATATATTAAAGATATTCCTATGCCGGTAATTTATTTGATTTTTATAGTCGCCGGAGCGCAGATAATTTTGACGCGTACAAGGCTTGGACGCCACATTTACGCGGTAGGCGGCAATCCGCTTGCGGCGCGGTTTTCCGGCGTTAAAAATGACCGCGTAACTTTTTTTGTTTATTTATTTTCCGGAGTGCTTTCCGCTTTTGCAGGCATCGTGCTTGCCTCACGAATGTTTTCCGGCCAGCCAACCGCAGGGCAGGGCGCCGAAATGGACGCAATAGCCGCAGTAGTTCTTGGCGGTACAAGTATGTCTGGCGGTGTTGGTAAAATTTCCGGAACGGTAATTGGCGCTCTTATTATTGGCGTACTGAATAATGGCCTTAATTTGCTTAATATAAATTCATTTTGGCAGTTTGTGGTAAAAGGGGTCGTTATACTTATAGCTGTTTATGTTGATTTTGTAAAAAAGCAAAAAAGCGCTAAATAAATTATTTGAACGCGCGTTACGTTTTCAATCGCAGCATTATGTTTGCACGCACGTTACGGCTGTGCGCGGCATTACGGCTGTACGCGGATTGAATAAAAAAAGCAGATTGCTTAACATTTGAAAATGCGCGTTTGTTTTATAATTTTAATATCGCTTTGTTTTATCTGTACAGGCTGCGGGTTTCGCAAGGCGTCATCTGTAACGTTTACAAATGAAGATGGAATTCCAGTTACGCTTAATGCATTATCAAAACGGGCTGTAGACGGCGTCTTCCCGCTTGGAAAAAATGCAAATTACCGTTACGAACTTGAACGCGCGCTTTTAACCGGCCCGCTTTCGTCTTTGGAACTTGAGTATTCCATTGATGGAGTTAATGGAATAAATGGAGCCGAAGAACCGGTGTTTGTATTTGAAAAAGAACCGGGTTATGCTTTGCCTGTTGACGTATCTTTTTTGGACGGCGCTTCCGATACGGAAACTCTGCAATATTCAATGCCTTTAAATACGGCGCTGTTAAATAAATTTAGTTTTAATATAAAAGGAGGTTCCGCTGAAGGAGCTTCTCTAAAATTAAAATCTATTTCTGTTTCAAAACTGCGTTTTGGTTATGAAAAAAAAGGAAGCACGTTTTGGATAAGCCCATTCGTTGCCGCCGGTAAAAGCGCTGCCGGCGCTCCATTAATTTCTGTTTCGCCCAGGTCTGAACTTGACGAAAAACATCAGTGGGAACTAAAACTGCGCGGTATATCAGGAAATGTTTTTATTGAAACACGCGGTAAACGCTATCAATATAAAGCCATGGAAGAAAAAATGGATTCGTTTTCTGTTCCCGGCGCATTTACAGGAGTTAAACCTGTTCTTGTAATCGAAGGCAGGGCAGACTCGATTCTGCTTCTTCCCGTATTAAAACCGCCATTAAATGAACCAATAAATGCCGACCCCGGCTTTATAAAGGCGCTTTCAAAAGAGTTATGGCGCAATAAGGATTATGAGTTTTACCGGTGGGAAAGCTTTCCTTCAATTTTGATTTTTGACATAAGCAATTACGAAGTTCAGGATAAAATGCTAAAACGGCTCGCCTTTTTTATAGAAAAAAAGGGCTACCGCGGCAGGCTTGTAAACGATGACGAACTTGAAGACAAGCATGGCTGGAATGCGCACGATTATAATGCCGAATCGCTTGCCTCTTTTTTTAACGCGGTAAAAAAACAAAATTTTCCAATTAACGAAGAAGAACGAATGCTTGAACAAATTGTGTTAAACAATAAAATAATTGCCATTAACGAACAGACAGGAACTTATGAACCTTTGTCTGGAGCCATAATTTCCGTGTCGCGGCAGTCCAACGATTATCTTTATACACGCTTTTTGGTTCATGAATGTTTTCATGGTTTATTTTTTATTGATAATGAGTTTCGTGAATTTTCAAGGGAACGTTATGCCAATTTTAATGCAAAAGCAAAAGCGTTTATACGTTCATATTTTGATTATTTGGGATATGATATAAATGATTCAAATTTGATGATAAATGAATTTATGGCGTATCTTTTGCAGCAGAGTCCCGGCGCGGCCGGCGAATATTTTGGCAAATATGCCGCTGGAATTATAGAAAAAAGCGACTGGCGAAAGAGCGTGCTGCCGGCCAAAAATGAAGAATCTGGAACCTGGCCTCTGCTTACGGAGTTATTTGAGGCTGAATCCATGGCTTTTTCAAATTATGTAAGCCGGCGCTGGGGGCTTTCAGCGGGTTGTGTTTGGCGTATTAGCGCCGAATAAAAGCGCCGCTGAAATTTCGTTTGCGGCGTTTAAAAGCGGAAACCTGCCATGCCCCAGAGCCGTGCCGGTGCTTTTTTGAAAAAGCAAAAACTCCGCGCTGTTATCGTTTATTTTTACATTAAGCGCAAGCGTAGAATCTTCTTCGTGTTTAAAGCCTGTTTTATTTAAGCGTGAAAACAGCGCGCGGCGTTCTTTTCTCATACCGCCTTCCACAAAAATTTCAACGGGTAATTTTATTCCACGCTGCAAAAGCGCCCCTGGATTCATAAAATAAAGCGCAGCTGCCGCATCGCGCGATTTTGCGCCGTCTGCGATTAACGAAAGGCAGGCAAGCGCATCTGCGCTCATATCGCGCTCCCAAACCGCGTCAAATCCTTTAAGCGCTTCATCAATCAGCGCTGTTGAAGAGAGTGTTTTGCCTTGTTCGTACAGGTAACCTGGTTTTGAAGCGGGAATAAGCTCTGTTTCATAATCTGCGGCAAGCGCAAGATAAAATGCCGCGCGCCGTGGATAATTTTCGAATGCCAAATAGTATTGAAGCAGCGCGTCTATATACTGCCCTCCCATTTCGTTTCGTTTATAACTGTGCGCCGAGGCAAGCGCATTCTTTTCAAATAAATATTTATTTATGCGGTATTTAAAATAATATTTTATTAACAAAAATTTTCCTTTAATAAATTCAGGCAAAGAATTGAACACCACAAATTTTTGTTTATTATAAAAACCTTTGTATGTCTTATAAAGAATTTCGTGTACATCGCGTTCATACTGTTCGCTGTCAATGCCAAAACGGAACATCCATGCGCCATTGCGCGCTTTAAGGCAGTCGTTTGCATACACAAGCGCTTCCTGCAGGCTTCCGGTTATTAAAAAATTTTGTGCTAAACTGATTTTTGGAAGCGGAGAACGGTTGTCCATGGAAAAAGCTTTTTCATATTCGCCAAACGAACGCTGCCAGTCAAGCCGGCGCATATATAATTCACCCTGCATCATGTGGCCTGTATCGCGGTCAAAACTTTCCAAAGATTTTTTTGAATATTCCAAAGATTTTTCGTAATTAAAAAAACGGCTTTCCAGTATGGCAAAATTATACCATGCGGTAGCGGAAAAACTTTGTTTGCCAAAAAACTCTTCTGATTCGCTGCTGGAAATTAATGCCTGTGAATACCAGTTTGCCCCTTCCTGATAGTTCATCATATCGGAATATATTGTTGCTAAAGTCATTGCAAGGTGCGGATGCACTCCAAATTCATCTATTGCGTCAAGAAGAAGTTTTTCGCCTTCACGCAGCCTGTGAAGTTTAAAATATATCCAGCCCAGTTCTGATATAACGTTATAATCTCCAGGATAAAGCCTTAAATACTCTTCGTAATAACGCGCAGCATCCTTGTAGTTATTCAAATTACCTTCCGTCAGCGCGATTTTATAAAGCGCTTCAGGGTAATCAGGCATAATCTTTAAAACAAGAATGTATTCTTCTTTTGCAAGCTGATAAAGCTGATTTGAAAAATATAAATCGGCAAGACCAAAAGCAAAACGCCAGTCATCCGGATATTGTTTCTTGCCTTCGTTAAAAAGCAAAACAGCGCGTTCCCAGTGTTCGCTGTAAACCGCGCGTCTTGCGCTGTCGTAAAGCGCGTTGGAATTGCCTGGTTCCTGCTGCGCGTCTGCGCTTTTTTGAAAAAATCCAAAACACAAAATAATTATCAATATAAATTTAAAAGATTTATATTTTAAAACAAAACGTTTGGCATCTTCTAAAGAATAATTTGGAGCGTAACGCGCCATGGAAACTTCGTTATACAAAACATTTAAGCTTTCGGCATTTGGCAGTGCAGCAATCCATTCGCCTTCGGAAGAAGACGCCGGTTTTTTAAAGCCTTTTAATCTGAGTCTTAAACGAAGGTGCCGCCAAAGCATGATTGTTTTGGCGCGGCTGCTTCGCATAATCTTGCTTAATACAAGATAACGAAACCGTATTGTTAAAACAGTAAAAACAATTATTAAAAGCAGTATTGGCAGAGCAAAAGAACGCGCTTTTTTTGCGGCGTTTTGAATAAATTTTTTTATTGAATTTTCTTCATTTTTTGCATTTTGTTTTGCTTTTAGCTTATCGCGGTTTTCTATTATTTCTTTCATTAACTGTTCAAAGTTATCCTGTTGCGAAGCGCTTGATTCCGCCTGCAGCTCGTCTTCTGCAAACTGGTCTGTGGTAGGGTCAAATGCTATCCATCCATAATCCGGAAAAAAAACTTCGACCCATGCATGCGCGTTGCTTGAGCGCACAGGATAAAAACCAAGCCGTTCGGTTTCCGGGTCAAGAAAAAAACCAATAACAATGCGCGAAGGAATTTTAATGCTGCGCAGCATCGAAGCATAGGCAAGCGCGAAATAAGAACAATAACCGCGTTTTGTTGTCCATAAAAAATAGGAGAGCTGGTCTCCGTCCGGCGCAATGCCGGGCTTCAGGCTGTAACGAAATTCTCCTTTTGTAAAATAATTTAAAATTAGAGCTGCTTTTGAATAAACATCTTTTGCGCCATAACTTATTTCTTCCGCCAGGTTTCTAATTCGTTTTTGCGTTTCGGTTTCTCCGCCTTCTTTTGCGGCAAAACGGGTATACCATTCAAATTCTTCTTTTGTTAAACCAAAATAAGCGTCGTTAATATGAACAAGCGAAGTATTTAACAAATCGAATGGCTCGGCTTCGCTTACCATGCTTTCTACCGCATAAACGCTTTTAAATGATGAAGAATCGTAGTTATCAAAAGGGGTTATTTGAAAAGGTTCGTTCATGGCAAGCAGCGCCCTGGAATCTATGTTTTTTATGTAGTATTCCTGTTTAAGCGGAATTCGTTTTTTATATTCATTTATTTCAAGCGAAACTGCTCCGTTGGGCAGCAGTCCGGGCTGGGATTTTTCGTCGACTGTTTCGTTTCGTGTAAAATCAATGTCCGAAAGAATAAAACGGCGCATAAAAATATGCCTTTCTACATTTGTTTTTACTTCGCTTTCTTTTTTTACAATAAATACAAGTTCATTCTGCATGGAAACTTCCGTGTGCAGATTAAGAAAAGGCGTCATGTCAAAACTAAAAAGACCGGGACGCATAAGTCCAAAACCGCGCTGGTTTTCCAGTCCTGTGCCTGCTTCCTTTCCGGCGCCGCTTGTTTCGCTCAGTTTATAAATTAAAATAACTCCGCCAAAAAGCGCCATAAAAATCAAAAGCACAACAGAAAACAAAGCTTCGTTTTTTTGTAATTTATATTCGGCATCAAGCGCAAGTACACGCGCCGAAAGTTCCAGTAAAAGCAGAGTTTCAAATACGCAGACAAGTACAAGCGGCAGATTATAGAATGTTAGTTCGGCGCTTTTTATTATAATAAAAGTTATTATAATAAGCGCAATATCGAATAAAACAATTCCGCGTAATGTCCTGCGCGAAGAAACTGCAGCAAAAGTTGTTATTGAAGCATAATAAAAAGGCAGGCAGGCCGCAAAATTGTTTCTGTCGTAAGTTAGTAAAAGCGAATCCAGTACAATATTTAATTCAAGATTATTTCCTGTAAAAATACGCGGCAGCATAATGAGAAAGCGTGCCATAACTGGAGCCAGCAGCAGTGAAATAACAGCGGACTGAGTTTTAATTTTTTTGCTGTATAATATAAAGCCTGCACAGAACGCGCATAACAATGTTGTTGTGTATATTGAAACATCAATTAAAGTTCCTGCAATAAAACTATACTGTAATAAAATACCAAAAAGCGAAATTGAACGCAGCGCGACAGCGCGCACAGGCGCAGCATTATAATTTAATTGATTTTGCATAAATTCCTTCCATGCCAGAATAGTGTAAAACAGAAGCTTCAGCTGAACCAATAAAACGCTCGTCTTTCCAGATAAAAAATAAATTTATTCTAAGTCCTGGCGGACGGGCCTTTATAAAATCTTCAAGCGCGTTGTTTGATTTTACTCTTTTATTTGAAAAAAAGAGAGGCAGCGCAAATATGCTTAACTCTTTTTCTCCGTGCGCAGGCGCGGGGAGCGGCGGCGCTGCCGGTGCTGACGCCCATGGCAAGGCCAGAGCCTCGGCTATGTTACCGGTGTTAATTGCGCGCATTTCCGTCCCGCAGCTTCCAA
>JAIRPU010000160.1 GCA_031256815.1 Spirochaetaceae bacterium | reverse complement strand
TGGCCGCAGAGCGGCCTCGTGCCGCGCCCAGCGTCGCCTGGCGGGGCGGGGACACCGGCGGCGCGGGCGCCGGCGCGGCGCCGCGCGTTATGCGCCGTGCTGTGCTTTGCGTTTCTTTGCGCGGCCTGCGTTAAAGAAAAACAGGCGCAGATTACAGACCGCGCCGGAAACATTGTTGTATTGCCGGAAAACGCAAAACGGATAATTTCTACAACGCCCGCCAACACAGAAATTATCGTTGGCCTCGGTATGCAGAATTTGCTTGTCGCCTGCGATAAATATTCTACGGGAATAGAAGGGGTGCCACCCGGCCTTCCTTTGCTCGATATGATGAATCCAGATATTGAAGCAATACTAAGCTGTAACCCCGATTTACTCATCGCTCATTCTCTTAACAAAGTAAACTCTTCGGATAATCCATTTGCCGTTTTAACAAACGCCGGAATAAGCGTTGTATACGTACCAATGAGCAACAGCGTAGAAGGCATCTGCGAAGATATTCGTTTTATAGCAAAACTGCTTAACGCGGACGAACGCGGCGAAGAAATCATTTTAAATATGCAAAAACAAATTGATTCGCTGCGCGCAATAGCAAAAACAATAGATGTTAAACGAAGCGTTTATTTTGAAATTGAACCCGCGCCGTTTATGACAACGCTTGGCAAAGAAACTTATCTTGACCAAATTTTTGAGATTATAGGCGCTGTAAATCTTTTTGGCGATGTTAAAGGGGTCGTTTTTCCAAGCGCGGAAGAAATAATCGTTCGCAATCCCGATGTAATGATAACAAACTATAGTTACAATCCAAACGCCGCTTTGGAACTTAAAAGCCGCAAAGGGTTTGAATACACAAACGCTGTAAAAAATAACGCCGTGTATTTAATAGACGCAAACGCCTCTTCACGCCCTTCGCAGCACATAATAAAAGCAATTTACGAAATTGCAAAATGTGTGTATCCGGATTTTTATAATTAAGATGCCCAGGCGCGCGCCAACTCTATTATCACAAGAACGCTTTGGTATAGCTCATCCAAAGAAAGCCATTCGGCCCTGCTGTGAAAGTTGCGCCCGCCCGTCCATATATTTGGCGTTGGAATTCCAAGTTCTGTAAGCCGTGAGCCGTCGGTACCGCCGCGGATTGGTTTTAAACGCGGCTCGATGCCGGCAGCGCGGCAGGCTTCGCGCAGTTTGTCCAGCACTTCGGGCGCGGCATCGATTTTTTGCTTCATGTTAAGATAGCTCTGCTTTGACTTTATCCCGACCTTGCCGCCGGGAAACGCCGCTTCGGTAGCGCGGGCAAACGCTTCTATCGTACGCAGCCGCCTTTCTATGCCCTCCTGCTCAAAGTCGCGCACAATGAACTGCGCCGCCGCTTCTTCATGGCTGCCGGAAATTCCGGTAAGGCAATAATAGCCATAGTAGCCATCGCTTGCCTCAGGCGATTCATTGCGCGGAAAAAGAGACGCAAAATACGCCGCCATAAGCGCCGCGTTTACCAGTTTGCCCCGCGCCTCCCCGGGATGAATCGACTTGCCCAAAAAACGCGCGTCTACCTGCCATGCGTTAAAACATTCAGCCTCTATTTCCGGCGCAGGTCCGCCGTCAACAGTATAGCAGTAAATCGATTTTAATTTTTCCAGCGGCAGGTGAGGCAGCCCTTTACCTGTCTCTTCATCCGGCGAAAATATAATTTCCAAATCCGGGCGTGGAATTTCAGGATGACGCAGCAGATATTCCAGCGCCGTCATTATCGCGGCAATTCCCGCCTTATCGTCCGCGCCAAGCAGAGTGCTGCCATCGCCATGAACAACGATTCCTTTTTGTTTTGCAAGCCCGTCTTCTTTTGAAGGGTCAAGACAGATTCCGTTTTTTAATTTTACAGTTTCGCCGGAATATTGACGTGTTATAACACAAACATCCTGCCCGCTAACGTCAGAGGAAGTGTCAAGATGAGCCAGAAAACCAATTACAGGCAAAACAGCCTCGTCTTGCAGTGTTTCGCCGGCAGAAACGCCTCTAACGCCGTCTATTCGGGCGATAACATAACAATGACTGGTTAATTCGGCATTAACCCCCAATGCGGCCAGCTCTTCCAAAAGCAGGCGCGCAAGCTCCCATTGGCCTTCTGTTGAGGGTGTCGCTTCGCAAAGGCGGTCGCTTGTTGTGCAAATAGCGGCGTAACGTTTAAAACGTTCAAGCAGCGGAATTTTTATTTTGGCTTCGCCTTTCATTACTATTACTATACTACTATGTAGCGGCTCTGCGCGTGCGCTGCAGGCCTTCCTGGGCTTCTGTGTAAGAAGGATTTATTTTTAATGCGCGTTCAAAAGCTTCGGCCGCCTGTGGCAACTCCTGCGCGGCTTCGCGTACCGTTCCAAGTCTGAACCACCAAAGCGCCATTCCGGGTTCAAGCTGAACCGCCGTAGTGTAAGCAATATCCGCAGAACGAAATTTCTTTTGATAGCGGAAAATTTCGCCAATAAAAAAATACGCCACAGACGCCCTGTCGCCGTCCGGCAGGCGAGATGTATAACGCTGCATATTTTTTAACGAGGCGTCATAATCTTTAATATAAAAATAAGCTTCGCCAACGGTTTCTATAATACGAAAATCTTCCCGTATTCGCAGCGCCTGAGTTCCCCAGCGGATTACTTCGTTGTACATTTTTTGACGCTGCAAGGTCCATGTAAGCACCGCGTAGGTATCCATTGTCGCTATTCCGGCGCTAATCTCTTCTGTACACAACCTCACCGCATCGCCATAGTAGCTGTTTGCTTCGTCAATCCGTCCACGCGCCTCAAGGTCACGCCCGGTACGGTAATGCGCCAGCGGGTCCGGGCGCTGCTGCGCGGCAAGCGGCAAAAATGCGCAAAATATTAGCGTGAATAATATCGGCTTCATACTAGTTTATCGGCATTTTTTATTGATTTTATTTATGGATTTTCACCGTTTGTTCGTAGTTTGCCGGTGTGGACGCGGCAGCGCTATTGCAGGGAGCGCGGCGCTATCGCATGGCAGGGCAGCCTGCGGGCGCAAAAGGCGGCAGCGCAAACAATGGCCGCAGGGCAGTCGGCGGGCGCAAACAATGGCCGCAGGGCAGCCTGCGGGCGCAAAAGGCGGCGGCCTGCGGGCTCTTATTTGAATATAAGCGGTTTCCCCGCTCCTGGAATCACTTCTCCGATTATAGCGGCGTGTTCATCTCCGTTTTTACGTATAAGGCCGGTAAGCGCCTCCGCTTCATCCGGGGCCACGGCTATCAAAAGCCCGCCTGAAGTTTGCGGGTCAAAAAGCAGCTCCTGAACAACAAATGCAAGCGCCTCAAACGAAGCGCAACTTTCGGCGCGGTTTCGGTTGCGCTGCCCAGCGGCGGTTAGCAGATATTCACCGGCGTAGAAGGCCGCCTGTGGTATAAGCGGCAAGGCATCTGGATACAATACAAGCGTTGCATTTTTGCCGGCCATTTCAATCGCATGAACAGCCAGCCCAAAACCGGTAATGTCTGTGCAGGCGCTTACACGGAAGCCTGCCATACTCTCGCAGGCATAGCGATTCAGCCGTTCCATGCCGGCAAGCGCGCAATTAATTGCCTCATCGTCTGCCATGCCAACTCTAAGCGCCGCCATAACTATACCTGTCCCAAGAGGCTTTGTAAGAATAAGTTTATCGCCAGGCGCAGGCGTATTGTTACGAATCACTTTTGCCGTTTCTACAATACCGGCAACGGCAAGACCGTATTTGGGTTCGCGGTCGTATATCGAATGTCCTCCGCCCAGCACAGCGTCCGCTTCGGTAATTTTTTCCGCGCCTCCAGCCAGTATTTCCGACAAAACCTGCTTGTCCATAGCTTGTGGAAAACAAACAAGGTTAAGCGCCAAAAATGGCCGCCCGCCCATTGCCCAAACATCGCTTAATGCGTTTGCCGCGGCAATACGCCCAAAGCGTTTTGAATCATTAACCATTGGCGGAAAAAAATCGGCCGTAAAGATTAGCGAACGTTCCGAATCGAGCTGCCAGACCGCGGCGTCATCGGCGGCATCATATCCAACAAGAAGCCTGTCGTCTTTGCCCGCTGCAAGTCCGGCAAGCAATCCGGCCAGCCCGTCGCTTTCTATTTTGGCTCCGCAGCCGCCGCTAACGCAGTTTGAGAGCAATGATTGCGCATCTTTTAACACAGACGCCTCCATTATAACTACTATAACTTAATCTTCTCGTAAGAATTAACACAATCCGCCTTACTCAAATATGCCTCTTTAACAGCAAGTCCGTTTTGCGCAAGAAATAAAGCGGCTTTATCAAGTTCTTCCGGTAAAAACCTAAGGCAAAAACCGCAGCCCGCGCGTATTGCGGATGGCGTTGGCATAACACGGACATAAAACTTATGTTCCAAAAGCGCCTGTTCCGCCATAATTGCCTGGGCTGCGCTTTCAAAACAGATTATTGCTTCTTCCAATTTGCCTTCTCCGCCGGTTGAAGACGGCATTTCTGCGTTAGCGCAAAAATGGCGGAGGCGTGTGAGAATCGAACTCACCAAGGACGTTTCCGCCCTTTGACGGATTTGAAGTCCGCAGCCATCACCAGACGGCATTCACCTCCAATTTAACCTCAAAACACAATTAATAATACAATATCGTCTCTGATTTGCCAATACGGTTTTAGGTTTTTATTATTTGGGCGCATTTTTGCCGGCCGGCCGGTTTGCGCCGCAGGCGTGTGGCTGTGCCGCGACCGCTGCCACCGGCAGCAGCCGCGACCGCGCTTTGCGCGGCCTTATCGCCAGCCGCGGCCTGCGCACGCGCAGGCCGCGGAACAACGGCCGCCACACCGCATCTTCGGTGTGGCGGCCTCTACTGCGGCGGCCTTAACACAGGCCGGCAAAAAACGCGCTTTCCGCTACAATTTGCTTCGCTTCGCTTGCAAATTCCGCTTCAATCGCTTGCGCGTTTGCGGCAGCCGTAGGCGGCCCCGCCCGCTTCGCGGGCGGGCTTGGAAAACAGGCCTTTGTTGACAGGCCGCCT
>JAIRPU010000098.1 GCA_031256815.1 Spirochaetaceae bacterium | reverse complement strand
ACCGCTTTGAGGTTGTCCGCCACAAATTTAATCGCTTCGTCCCAACTGACTACTTCCAGCGGGGATTTGCGCCCATTTTTGCGAATCATCGGCTCGCGTATGCGTTTGGTAATGATTTGGGGGTCGTTCAGGTAATCCCAGCCGTACCAGCCTTTGAGACAGGCTTTGTCGTCGTTGGTTCTACCCTTTACCGGATGGACATCCAGTATTTTGTTTTCTTTTTGGTCAACGGTGAATAACAGTTGACATCCGGCACCGCAATAACAGCAGGTGGTTTGAATTTCTTTTACTGACATAATAAATCTCCTCTAATCCAGCAACCCGGCTGGGTGTTTTTGTAAGTCATCCCGGTTTCCCCCTTTTGCAGGTGGCAAACCAGACTTGACATCCGTCATCAGAGAAACAAAATGTTGTCTGAATTTTTGTCTTTGTCATAAAAAAGCCTCCATTACTTGAAATGTATATTCCCAATATTCTAGTAGGACAAATTACGCCTGTCAAATTGTTTATCTAAACAAGTCGGCGCTTTTTATGGCATTTTGCATCGGCATTTTGCGCCGGCGCTCTTTATTTTATGGGGGTTACATCAATTTTTAAAAGCATTATTATTTAAGCATGAAGTCGATTGTAGAAGGTAAAACCGCGCTCGGAATAGAGCTTGGTTCAACGCGCATAAAGGCCATGCTGATTGATAATGACCACAAAACACTTGCGCAGGGCAGTTTTGAATGGGAAAACCGGCTGGAAAATGGCGTTTGGACATATCATATTGACGATGTTTGGAAAGGGCTTGCCTGCGCTTATAAAGAGTTAAATTCAAACGTAATGTCGCGTTATGGAGTAAAAATCGAAAAAGTCGGCGCAATAGGGATTTCTGCCATGATGCACGGCTATCTTGTGTTCGACAAAAACGGCAGGCAGCTCGATGTTTTCCGGACATGGCGCAACACGAATACCGAAGCCGCCGCCAAAAAACTTGGCGCGGAGTTCAATTTTAATATCCCGCTTCGCTGGAGCATAGCTCATCTTTATCAATCTATTTTGAACAACGAAGCGCACGTGAATCAAATTGCGTTTATAACAACGCTTTCCGGTTATGTACACTGGAAGCTCTGCGGTAAAAAAGTGCTTGGCATAGGGGATGCCTCCGGAATGTTCCCAATAGACAGCGAAAAAAATGATTATGATTCTACGATGATATTGCAATTTGAAAAACTAAGCGCCGAATCGGGCTTTCCGGTTGTACTGCGCGAAATTTTGCCAAAACCGCTTTGCGCCGGAGAGAGCGCCGGAATTTTAACGGAAGAAGGCGCAAAACTGCTCGATGTTGAAGGCAGGCTTGGCCCGGGCGCGCCGCTTTGCCCGCCGGAGGGGGATGCCGGAACAGGCATGGTCGCAACAAACAGCGTTGCCGCGCGAACCGGTAATGTGTCCGCGGGCACTTCTATCTTTGCCATGCTTGTCCTTGAAAAGCCGCTTTCGCGTGTTTGGCCGGAGATAGACATGGTAACAACGCCGAATGGCAGGCCGGTGGCAATGGTTCACTGCAACAATTGTACTTCCGACCTTGATGCATGGGTAAAGCTTTTTGGAGAGGCGCTTGGACGTAGCGGCGCTTCTGTCGAAAAAACGGCGCTCTACGATATGCTGTACTTTGCCGCCCTGGAGGGAGAGGCGGATTGCGGCGGCGTTCTTTCCTACAATTATGTTTCAGGCGAACCGGTTACAGAAATAGAAAATGGACGCCCCCTGCTAATGCGCCTGCCGGACAGCCGCTTTTCGCTGGCCAACTTTATGCGCGCGCTTATATTTTCGTCTGTGGCGAGCCTTAGAATTGGAATGGACATTCTTACAGAAAACGAAAAAGTTAAAATAGCATCGCTCAAAGCGCATGGCGGACTTTTTAAAACCAGCGGTGTTGGGCAGCGTTTAATGGCTGCGGCGCTTGGGGTTCCGGTTTCCGTTATGGAAAGCGCAGGCGAAGGCGGCGCTTGGGGCATAGCGATTCTGGCGATGTTTGCAGCCAAAAAAGAAAGCGGCGAATCGCTGGAGAGCTATCTTGAAAAAAAAGTTTTTTCCGGCGCTCCGGTAAACAGTCTTTCGCCGGACAGCGCGGAATGCGCCGGCTTTGAAGCATATATCAAACGTTACAGGGACGGCCTTGCCGCCGCCCGCGCCGCCGCCAGGGTGGTCTAGCCCGCGCAGCGGGCGCGGACGACCGGTGTCTAAAATAGTAATGCAATAAAAATCCTTGTGGATTTTTATTGCATTGTTTATGCCCGCGCCGCTTCGCGGCGCGGGTGGACGCGGACGGCCTTTTTTTTGCCCGCGCGCAAGCGCGGGGACGCGGCGCGGCGGTGGCCGCGCCCGCCGCAGTCGGCCTCCACCTCACGTCCGCCGCAGGCGGGCGCGGCAGGAGATGTGGTCGCCCGCGCTGTAGGCGGCCGCGCTTTGCGCGGCGTTATCGCCAGCCGCGGCCGGCGCAAACGCGCAGGCCGCGGAAACACACCGGCGGCGCGGTGGGGCAGCCCGCGCAGCGGGCTGGGCAGGCGCGCTTCGCGACTGCCGTAAACGCGCAAGCGATTGAAGCGGAATTTGCAAGCGAAGCAAAGCAAATTGTAGCGGAAAGTGCGGGCGCGGACGGCGGGATAAAACCCGCCTCACTTTGCTGTGTGCTGTCACCTTATCCTGCGCCAGCGCGTGCAACCGAGGTTATCTACGCCCTGCGGGCGCAACCTTGGCGCTTTTGCGAAAGCAAAAATGCGCCCAAATTTTTTAAAAAATTAGTAAAATTAAATAAGTTATTTTAGGAGGTATAAAATGGCTAATAAAATTGCCCTTGTAACGGGCGCCAGTCGCGGGATTGGAAAAAATATAGCATTAAAACTTGCCGAAAAAAAAATTAATTTAATTATTACATATCACAACAAAAAAGAAGAAGCCTTAAAAGTGGTTTCGGAAATTAAAAATATCGGCGGCAATGCTGTTGCCTTGCGTTTAAGCGCAGGCGAAATAAATACTTTTGATACTTTCTTTGAACAGGCTGCAAAGGCATTAAAAGAGAATTTTAACACGGATCATTTTGATTATTTAATAAATAATGCCGGTATGGGGCTACAGGTTCCTTTTGCGGAAACTTCCGAAAAACAGTTCGATGAACTAATGAACGTGCAATTCAAAGGCGTTTATTTTCTTGTTCAAAAAGCGTTAAATTATTTAAATGAAGGCGGCTGCATTGTAAACATATCAAGCAGGCTGACACAGGCAAGTATGCCTGGGTTTTCGGCTTACGCTTCCATGAAAGGCGCTGTTGAAACGCTTACCCGTTGTTTGGCAAAAGAGCTTTCGTCAAAGAAAATAAGGGTAAACGCTATTGCGCCGGGCCCAATAGCAACATGCCCTGCTGAAGATTTAGCAAATGATAAGGCCGTAAATAACGTTAACGAAAAGGCGGCTCCGGTTTTTGACGCAGCCGGCCGGCCAAAAGATGTTGGCGGCCTTGCCGCATTTCTTTGCACAGATGACGCCGGCTGGATTACGGCGCAGCGCATTGAAGTTTCTGGTTTTATGGTTTTATAAAACTTTTTATTATCACTGTTTATATGCCGGCGGCTCTGGGGCTGCCGGCATTTTTTTGTTGCTAAATTCATGTACCGGCGTTATAATCGGCATAAATTAGACTTTTGCATTAAATATTCTTTAGGAGGAAAATATGCAGGTAACAATAATTATAGTAGTCGCTGTTTATATGTTAGCTATGCTCGGAATAGGGTATATGGCATCTAAACGAATAAAATCCTCTACGGATTTTATGGTTGCGGGCAGGCGCATGGGGCCAATTTTAATGGCCGGCACCCTTGCGGCTACAGAGATAGGCGGCGGTTCTTCGCTTGGAGTTGTTGAAAACGCCAGTAGTCTTGGCAAGGCGCAGTGGGGGCTTTCTGCTTCGTGGTATGTGCTTACAATGGGCATAGCGTTTATAATTCTTACGTTTATTGCCCCAAAACTGCGTTCAAGCGAAGTAAAGACAGTGCCTGAATACTTCAGGCGTAAATATGGCGCTGTTGCGGGAATTTTTACATCTATTACCATGTTTTTACCGTTAATTGGGCTTACCGCCGGACAGTTTATGGCATCTTCCACAATACTTTCCGTTATGCTTGGAATAAGCCCAAAACTCGCGCTTGTAATTGTATCAATAGTTGTTACCGCATACGCGGTTATGGGCGGTATGTGGAGCGTAGCCATAACTGATTTTGTACAGGTAGGGCTTATCGTGCTTGGAATGTTGGTTGCCGTTCCGTTTGCAATAAATTTTGCAGGCGGCTGGGAGCAGATTAAACAAAATGTTCCCGAAGAAACCTGGCATATTTGGCGCGGCATAGGCGGCCCAAAAGCGATTATAGCGCTTATAATAATGTATTTGGCTACATTTACGGTTGGACAGGAGGCGGTTTCCAGGTATTATTCCGCAAGAGACGGCAAAGCGGCAAAACAAGGCTCTATAATAGCCGCGATTGTTAACGGCATTTATGCTTTTATTCCAACTATTCTTGGCATAATAACCCTTGCCCTTGTTAATATGGGAAAGGTCGATTCAAGTCTGATTTTATCGCAGGGCTCACGCTATTCGCTGCCTGTACTTGCAACAATTGTAATGCCGGCGATAATTTGCGGCCTGCTGTTTTCCGGAATAATTTCGGCAACCATGTCCAGCGCGGACAGCGATATGCTCGGCGCGGGTTCAATTTTTGGAAATGACATTTACAAGCAGTATATACGAAAAGACGCGAGCGACCGCGAAGTAATGCGCGTAACCCAGATTACGATGGTTGCCGTTGGCGCGATAGGGCTTTTTGTGGCGCTTAGCGCGACAAGCATCATAGCGCTTTTGATGTTCAGTTTTACGCTTAGAGCCGCGGGAGCCTTCTTCCCCTATGTTATAGGGCATTACTGGAAAAAGGCGTCGAGCGCCGGCGCTATAGCGTCGCTTTTGGCCGGCAGCGTAGTTTCTGTTATTTATGAACGAAAGCTTATATCCGGGCTGACTTTTTTTGGCTGGGAAGGGCAGTCTGTTATTCCCGGTCTTGTATGCGCGTTTGTAGTTTTTATGCTGTTTAGTTTGATATTTCCTTCAAAACGCGAAAGCTGTGAACTTCCGCCGCTTGCCGGATAAACTCATTCAATAAAAAAGGCCGGTTTGCACCGGCCATGCCCTTGAGGCAATCAAGGGTATAGTGATTTGGGAGGGGAACTATACCCCTGACATTACTATTGTCGGCAAAAAGATTTTATTCTTTAAATAATGTTAAACGATTTTATTTATGCACGTCTGCTTCCGAAAAGCGCGCATGGCAGTTTTTGCGCCTTGCCGTGCCAAAACCGCGCATTCTGCGCCTTGCCGTGCCAAAACCGCGCATTCTGCGCCTGGCCGTGCCAAAACCGCGCATTCTGCGTCTGGCAGTGCCAAAACCGCGCATTCTGCGCCTGACCGCCGGCATAAAAAAGCCGGAATTACAGAATCTGCGCTGGAAAATTCCGCTTTTGCGGCGGTTTTAGGCAAAAGACGGCTTAAAATAATAAAAATTATTGCTTTAAGCCGATAATTTTATTATATTGTCAGTATAACATTCATTGAATGTTAATATTAAAAAGCTGCTTGTTTCAGCAGCTTACCATAAGGAGTAAAAAATGAAACACAAACTTACTATTTTGTTATTCTCATGTTTAGCATGGGGAGCGTGCAAAGTTGACAGTAAATTATCGCCGCCGGTAAATTACTGGGACCCCAATTTTAATATGTCATTAAAGCACGTTATGTACAACAATCCGGCAGGAGAAAGCGAAAAAGACAGAATCACGCTTGTTTACGCTCTTAAAGAAGTTATCGTAGAGTGGAAAGACGAAAGCGGAAATCCTGTTGACCAGGATTACTATCAGGCGCAAATAGAGGCCGGCCTGCAGGCCCCCACTAACGTTGCGGGGGGTTGGCTTTTCCCGCCTATACCGGATAAGTTCAGCCCTGGAGACCCGAATTACGACATTACAACCGGCCTCCTTTTTAAAGAGGCAGCCCCGGACGACACCCGCGAAACGGACGGAAACGGCCAGCCGCTCAACTGGAATTGGTGGATAGGCCCCGATGGAGTTACAAAGGGATATTACTACTATGACTATTCTATGACTCCTGATGAACCGGCATTTGAATATAGCAACATGGTTAATAGTGTAACCGTTAACTTCTATATGCCCCATTTTGTCGATTATAACGACAGCACAAGCCCTTCCCGTGTTGGGCAGAGCTATTACGATTTTAAAGGCTGGTCATTTCAAAAAGATTCTGAAATACGCCAGTCGGACGGCAGGCTGCCCTCCAACTTACAGAGCTTTCTTGCGCCAAGCGCCGGCGAGCAATTCCCGCAAAATTTAACGCAATGTGTTGTTTATGCGCTATGGGAAGAAAATTCAGGCGCGCTTAGCGGAAAGCAGCGAATAGAGCAGCTTATCGATGAACTTGCCTCAAAACAGGTTGGGCCCGCTGTTAATCTAAAAGATGAATATGTTATTGGCTCCGGGCTTGTAACAGATCCGTTAGTTCCCTTCGAAGCGGCGGCTGAGGCTCTTGCCAATCAAATGGAACAGTATATGCAAGAGGCAAGCCGGCTGGTTCAGGGCACAGAGCGGATAGTAGAGGTTACTATTGATGAATTAGACGAGACAGGAAAGCCAAAAGTAGAAGAATACAGATACCTTTACTACGATTATGGCGCTATGGCTACTCTATGTGATCAAATTCAGGAGCTTCTCGACGACCCAGGTTGGAACTCGGATGCATACCTGCCCTCTATTATTAACTTACAGTACGCTGTTTACCCGCAAATAAACGACAATACGTTTGCAAATCATGTCCCGGGCAAGCCGCGTGTTCAATCTGTAACAATCGGAAAAGACGGCACCTACGAAATTGAGCTTTGGGGCGCATCGGGCGGGCATATTTGGTCAAAAAACGACTTGCCGGCGCTTGGCGGCAAAGGCGGTCATGTCAAAGGGAGAATTGATTTGAATAAAGGGCAAATATTAAAGTTCTTTATAGGCGGCGAAGGCGAAGGCACGGCCCTTGCCGATTATAACACAGACGCAAGCGGGAATAAGGTTTTTAACGCCCTGCGTCCAAGGTATCCTCTAAGCAGCAACCCTAATAATTCGAATTACACAAAAACAAATACCAATAATTCTCTTTTTTGGGGCGCAAAACCAGGAGGCTGGAATGGCGGCGGGCATGGCGGAGTCGCTCATGCTAACTATTCTTCCGGAGCTTCAGGCGGCGGCGCGACCGATGTTCGCATTGACTCTGTTAATGGCAACTCTTCCGGTTCCACCGGGTGGGATAGAGGCATGAGTGCTGATAGCACAGGTACAAATGCCGGTACGACCAGCGGCTTATACAATATAAACAGACGGGTAATGGTAGCAGCCGGCGGCGGCGGCGCAGGGCAGGTGGCTAACGTTGACACGGCAAATACCTTTTGGCCGGGCATACGCGGCGGCTGGGCGGACGACCTTCATATTTCGGGCGCGTACTCAGGTTCAACCAATGGCTCTGCAAAAGGCAGTAGTCCAACTGATTCCGCTTACCTTTATTCGGCCAAAAAAGCCAATTCGGAGTACTACTATTACGGCAAGCCGTTTTTATTGGCTGATGAAGATGAATATATCTCCCCAAATTCAAACCAAAAAGGCAAGGTTGCCGCGCTGCAAGACTGGCAAGGCGGCCCCGGCGCGGATTATACCGATGAAGAGGCTTGGGAAGGCGGCGGCGGCGGCGGCGGCGGCTATAAAGGCGGCCATTCTGTTGCAAAATATGACAACAAACGGCACATGGTATGGACGGCCTCAGGCGGCGGCGGCTCAAACTTTATGGAAGTCAATATAACGAACACATTGCCAGACGCGACAAATTACGACGCATACAAGAACGACCCGGAAAAAGACCTGCGCCTTAACCATATTTACGGCAACGGTCATGCAACAATAAGATATGTACAGCCTGTAAACCCATAACGAAACAGATAAGGCCCGCAGGCGTTTTGCCTGCGGGTTTTTTTATGGTTTTTCGCAAAGATGCCGGAGCGCCGCAATAGATTTTTAAGGGCGCGCCCTTATGCTTTCCAGGCGCCGGAGCGCCATAGATTTTTCTGCAATGGCGCCGGGGCGCGCCATAAGTTCCCGAACAGACGCCGTAGCGCCATCGCTTAATTATTAGTTTTCAAGAATTGTTATTTCTACGCGGCGGTTTTTTTTGCGGCCTTCTTCTGTTAAATTGCTTGCGGCAGGACGCGAAGAGCCATAACCGCGTGTAATTATCCGCGCAGGCGCGCGAACTTTTTCTTTTATAAAATAATCGGCTACAGACACGGCCCTCTCTTCGGAAAGTTTAATACGCGCGGCTTCATTTGCGCCCGCCTGCGCGGTATGGCCGGATACAAGAATATCTCGCTCGTTATAACGGCGCAAAATTTCGGCAATTTTATTGAGTTTCTGTTTTTCGGAGGCAAGCAGCTCGGCGGAATCCGGCGCAAACTGAATGTTATCCATGCTTATAGAAATGCCTTCTTCTACCGCTTCAACACGAACATCCTCTAGTTTTAACGCCTTTATTGCCTCGGTAACATCGCGCAGGGCCTCTTTTTTATCCATGGTTTGCGCTTCAAGAATTTCGGCAACAGCCGTTCCGCGAAAAGTCCATTTTTCTCCGTTACTCAATTCAAAATTTAATTCATATTTATCTTCCGCTGCGGCAATTTGGCCTATTGCTTCGTCCCAATATATAATTTGTTCTGATTTTCCGGTAATGCGCTTAATTGAAGGTTTGGATTCAGGCAAAGAATTCGGTTTTTGATTACGCGGTAAAATATATGTGTGCGGTTCGTTTTCAAATCCATCGTTATTTTTATACAGACTATATTGAATTTGAATCGCTTTATATTTTTTATTTTTCCATTGACGCTCGCCAATAAAAGTATTTGTAGCGTTAAAAGGAACGCTGTAAGGTTCTTTTATTTCAAAATTTCGCCGCAAATCAAAAACTTCGTTCCCGCGCGAAATCCACGATTCACCCGTTTTTATTTCGCGTTCTGGAAACAGCGGCAGGTCGCGCGCCGTTGGCATAAAATACTTTTTATCTATTGTAATTTTTCCAAGTTTATTACGAATAAATTCAGAGCTGTACTCTTCGCCCCAGCTATAACGCGGTTCGTTTTCGGCGCTTAGTGTTTCCTGCGCTACATTAAATACGGCGTCTATTCTCGCCTGCCCTTCGTTTACTACACGAACTTCCTGCGCCATACGGTTAAGAATTTTTGAACGCTGTATGGTCTTGCCATTCAAAAGCACTTCTTCTTCGGCAGAAGAAAGCAGCCGGAACTTATCGCCTTCGCGGTGTTTAAATTCAAATTTATCTGCAAAAAGAGCAGGGCAAAATAAAAACATCGCAGCTAAAACAAAAACGCGCGGAACAATCTGCGCGTATAAAATTTCCGGCGCATTATTAGTATTGCTCATATTTTATTTTCGGCAATTTGCAGGACTAAACAAAAGCGCCGCGCCTTAAAAAGCCGCAAACTTAAGCCTGTTTGCGCGAAAGTTTCTTTATTTGAGTTTTTGCGCTAAGGAAGCCGAAGCGAAAAAAACGCGCGCGCGTTGGAAGCGATACGCTCTTTTAACTCCGTTATATCCAGGCCAAGCAGAGCGGCGGCGCACCGGTAGGTTTCCAGAATAAGCCCGGGGTGGCAGACTTTGCCGCGGTAGGTTTGAGGGGCAAGATAGGGGCAGTCTGTTTCTAAAAGCAGCCTTTCTTTTGGAACAAAAGGCAGCGCCTCACGTAAATTTTGCGCGTTTTTATAAGTTAAATTTCCGGCAAACGATATAAAACAGCCCAAATCCAAAAACTTTTTAACTTCGGCGCATCCATAAGAAAAACAATGAATAACAGAACGCACAGAACTAAAACGAGAAAGCGCTTCAAGCGTCTCCTGCGGCGCTTCGCGTGAATGAACAATAAGCGGCAGCGCTTTTTTTTGCGCAAGTTCAAGCTGCATTTCAAACAGTTCGCGTTCTTCAAATGGGGCGTCCGGATTTTCGCGCCTGTCAAAACCACATTCGCCTACAGCAGCCACAAGCCCTTCGGGGGCGCTGTCTATATCATTTTCAATTTGCTCAATCGCTTCGCGGCGTTTTGGCAAAATCTCCTTATGAGGCCATATACCGCAGGCAAAACGGACTTTTTCGTATTTTGAAAATCCGGCGATTCTGGCGGCAAGGTCCCCTGGCGCGGTTCCCACATCAAGCACAAAACCAAAACCTTCGTTAAAAAGTGAATCTATAGTTTCTTTTGGAATACCGCGTCCTTCCAAATAAGAAAGATGAGAATGGGTATCTGTTAATCCAAGCATAGTCCTATTATACAATGCCTGGCGCTTTTTGTTGAGTGTGCGGTTAAACGCGTGTTTTTTTTAAGAGAAGCGCTATGCATGCGCTTATAAAAAAACATGAAGATAGAACGTATAATACGGTTTGCATAAACGGAACAACGCTTAAATGTCCAAACGGGACTGTAATTCCGAGCAGCTGCAATATATTCCAGATTATTTCTGTAAAAGAAGCGAGAATTCCAAGCGTAACAAACAGCCATGGGGCATCACGTGTTCTTGCCCATGCCGCTATTGCAAAAACAGCTGCAAGCGCCCCTGCGCCAAGGCGTACCGCAATAACAACAAAATTAACATCCATAAGCCGGCATTACCAGAATAATAAAACCAATGACGGCGGACAGCAAAAAACTGCAATTTTATTTTAAAAGCCGCATTAAATTTTTGGGCGATACAAGAATCGAACTTGTGGCCTCCAGCGTGTCATACTGGCGCTCTAACCAACTGAGCTAACCGCCCTTTGAGGCTTCAAAATTATTTTTTGAAGCCGGATAGTTTTAGGTTATCCGCTCGCGGATAACGACATTTACTTCTATTTTACCGTTTGCGCCAAGTTCCATTGGCACTATAAGCGCCTCTATTTTTAGTGTATTGGCTATTTCCATATTATCGCCTGTAAATAGCGCAGGCGGCGTTAAATCGAACTTAAAACCCTGTTCGTGGAGTTTTGTTACCGCCTGAGCCGCTATCATGTTGGCAAGTTCCGTTATTGTAGATTTTGCCATTTCGTCAAGCGTTTTAAAAACTTCCCCGCCGTTCATGGTTCCGGCTACTTTTAACGCGGTTGCAGGACTCATATCAAAAATAACACGGCCTTCAACATCGCCTGCAAGCCCTACAAGCGCCGCAACTCCTAAAATCTTAACGGACGACTCTTTTAAATAAAGGTCTCCGCGGACAACACCGCCTCCCAAAACTTCATTTAAAACGTTAAACGCCGCTTCAACAAACGGATTTATGTATTCAACCCTCATATTTACTCCTATATCTTAACAAATGCCGAAATTTCATTGCTTCCAACACTCTTCCAAACATCTTTTGGCATAACTTCGTTTTTGCCAAAAACAACCAGCCCATTTTTTTTTAATTTTTCGTCAAATTCACGCAAAAGCTCTTCCTGGCTTTTTACAGACAGAAACGAAAGCAAATCGCGCGCAACAATAACGTCAATTGCCGGCACCGTATTGGGATTCGTTACATCATGATATTCAAATATAATCGAATCTTTTATTATGCCGGAAAATGTAAACCCGTTTTTTCCTTTTGTAAGAAAAGTACGGCAATATTCCGGCACATCAGCTTCGGCAAATACCATATTGGGCGCATTGACTATCGCCATAATGTCGCTGTCGTTTGCCCAAATCTTTATTTGTAAATCAGGATAACGTAATTTTAAAATACAGGCAAGAGAGAAACTTTCGCAGCCATTTCCACAGCCAAGATTCCAAACCTGAACTATGCCCGAACTAATTTCCGGCAGCATTGATTTTAGCGCGTAAGCATATTCGTCCGACCAAAAACGCCCCGTCCATGGCGAATAAAAATCGCTTAAAAACTCTTCCGCGTCCTTTTCGTTTTTAAACTGAATGTTCGCCGCAGAGCGCGAACTACGCCATTCATTAAGACGGGTTTCTATCCATGCCTCGTTTATGATGCTTGCATAAAATTTCTTTAACGCGCCAAGCCCGTCTTTAATGAACGCAAGGTCGTTTTCGGAACGCTCAATTTTTGGCGCAGGAGTTTTTATGCCCTCTTCAAGCATACTGTAGTCGTTAACAGGTTCGTTATTTTTGTTCTCGTTTAAATTCGGCGAAAAAATCCGTACTACATCAAGTATGATATAAAGAACATCCTGCTGTTCCACAACGCCGGAGATATATTTTATATTTATATCGCCAAAAATCGGGTGCGGCGGCTGTATCGATGTTGAACTAACCCCCACAACTTTATCGATTTTATCGACTATGGTACCATAAACACGATCTTCTATATGCAGAATAAGCATATTTTCGATTTTGTCCAAATTACTTTCTACAGGCAGATGAAAAAAGCGCCTTAGATCAATTATGGGGATAATATCACCGCGAAGATTATAAACCCCGCGTACAAAACCGGAAGCATTTGGCACATAGGTAAATTTATCCGCCTTTGCAATTTCTTTGATATTCATTATATCAACGCCATAATCTTTGCCGGAAAGAGAAAATGTTACCATTTTAAAGTCAATGTTATCTTTACGTTCTTTCTTTTCCTGAATTTCGGCATTAACTTCGGCTAAATCTTTTATCTCCATGCTGTATTTTTGCCTACATAAAACCGCTTTGTCAAGACAGCGCGCAGACCGGATGTCTTGTTTTTTATAATTTTGACAGACGAATATTTTGGATTGACGCTGCCAATTTTTGCAGGCTTCTTGTATCGGAAGTTTTTTTCTGTTATGCTCAAAAAGCATGGACACTGAAAGTGGGTTAAACGCTGGAATTATTGCTCTTTTAAATGGAGCGGAAAAAATAATACGTGGCAAACGCGGGTTTTTGGAACTCTTAAGCGCGGCTATTTTAGCACGAGGCCATGTTCTTCTTGAAGACAGCCCTGGTTTGGGAAAAACAACAGTAGCAAAAACTATTGCCGCGTTGATTGGCGGCGAAGGGTTAAAGTTCAAACGGATTCAATTTACACCGGATTTACTGCCCTACGACATAACCGGAGTTGACGTGTTCGACCAGGAAACCCATAGCTTCCGTTTTGTTCCGGGCCCGGTGCTTTCAAACATAGTCCTTGCCGATGAAATTAACCGGACAACGCCTAAAGTACAATCCGCATTGCTGGAAGTAATGGCAGAACGGCAGGTAAGTATAGGGCAAAGCACCCACAGGCCGCCTGAACCGTTTTTTGTTATTGCTACGCAAAATCCTATAGAAAGCGAAGGAACATTCCCGCTGCCGGCAGCGCAGCTCGACAGGTTTATGATGAAGCTAAAGCTTGGCTATCCTGAACGTGAGGCGGAAATATCAATATTAAGCGAAAATCCAGGTGAAGACGCGCTGCCATTATTAAAACCTGTTCTTTCTGTTGAAGAGTTTTTGGCATTGCAGGAAGCGGCGGCGCGCGTTTTTTGCCATTCGCTGTTAAAGGAAACAATAGTTGATATAGTCCGGGAAACACGGGTTCACAGAGCAATATCGCTTGGCGCTTCGCCGCGCGCCGCACTGCATTTTTTGGCGCTTTGCAAAGCGCTGGCGTTTATTCGCGGTAATGATTATGTAAGCGGCGAAGAGCTTGCCGTTCTTGCCGCGCCGGCACTGGCGCACAGGTTAAAACTTTACGACCCAAGAAAAAGCGCGGAAGAAATAATCCGCGAAATTACCCTTTCCAAAATAGAACTATCCGCAAATTTGGC
>JAIRPU010000065.1 GCA_031256815.1 Spirochaetaceae bacterium | reverse complement strand
ACATAACTCCTTGTTTTGTGCCAGTTTTTTTTCAATCTGCCTATTTATAGTGCAGCTTAAATAAAATGTCAATTAAATTTTTGCGCGATTCAACAATTCCTAAAATGTACAACCCTTTGACAATGCTTACCGGCCTAAGCTATACTCTTGCAGGGAGAATATCGATGCTGAACGCTGTCGGGGCTTTGATTTTGAGCGCGCCGCTTGTTATTATAAGTTATGGTTCGTGTTAGATACGCGCCCTCGCCTACGGGGCTTCAACATATAGGCGGTTTGCGTACCGCGTTGTTCAATTATCTCTTTGCGCGGGCGTCCGGCGGCAGTTTTATACTTCGTTTGGAAGACACCGACCGCACAAGATGTGAAGACCGCTATGTTCAAAATCTTTACGATACTTTTAACTGGCTGGGCATTCACTGGGACGAAGGCCCCGATTGCGGCGGAGCTTATTCGCCTTATACACAATCCGAGCGGATTTTGCTTTACAGGCAATATGCAAATGAACTGCTTGATAGCGGAAAAGCGTATTATTGTTTTTGCTCACAGCAGCGGCTGGAGGAGCTTCGCAAACAGCGAGAAGAGGCCCATTCTCCGGAAACAGGATACGACCGCGCCTGCCGCAATATCGACGCTGCGGAGGCCGCCCGCCGCGCAAAAAACGAAAGCGCTGTTGTCCGGTTAAAAATACCTCTTGATGAATCGACCTCATTTAAAGACATTATTATAGGCGAAAGCAAATGGAATAACCGTGATGTAAATCCAGACCCTGTGCTTTTGAAGAGTGACGGCTTCCCGACATATCATCTTGCGAATATTGTAGACGACCACCTTATGGGCATAACTCACGTTTTGCGGGCGCAGGAATGGCTTTCGTCTACGCCGCTTCATATTATTCTTTACAAAGCGTTTGGCTGGCAGCCTCCTGAATTTTGTCATCTTCCAATGGTAATGGGGCAGGACGGAAAAAAACTTTCAAAAAGGCATGGCGCTACCAGTGTTGACGAATTTAGAAACCAGGGCGTTTTAAGCGCGGCGCTTTTAAATTATGTATCGCTTTTGGGCGCGTCTTACGAAGAGGGCAACGAAATTTGGACTTTGGATGAACTTGCGGCACGTTTTAGCCTGGAAAAATTGCACAAGGCGTCTGCTGTTTTTGATTATAAAAAGCTGGAATGGTTTAACGCTCAGTACATAAAGGCCGCAAAAAACGATGTGCTTGCCGAAAAAGCGCTGCCCTTTGCCGTTAATGCCGGAGTTTTTGGCGCTGCCGGAAAGACGCCTTCCGTTGCGGAAATGAAGCTTTTTGAAAATGCAATGCCGCTTGTTAAAGAGAGGGCAAATTATCTTAACGAAACAGGCGAAAAGCTGCGCTATCTTTTTTGCGAACCGGCGCTGCCGCCGCCTGAGGAGTTTATCCCCAAAAAGTCAACGCGGGAAGAAGCGGCGCGGCTTTTAAGAATTGGGCGTGGAATAATAGCGGAGCTTGCCGCAAAAAACGAAGAAGAGGCGGAAGCGTTTGTTAAGCGCGTTGCGGAAGCCGAAGCGGTAAAATTGGGAGACCTTTTAATGCCTATGCGGGTTGCCCTTACAGGTTCAAGGGTTAGTCCGCCGCTTTTTGGTTCCGCATCGCTGCTTGGCGGCGAAAAATGCGCGGCGCGTATTGAAAGAGCGCTTGAAATTTTGCAGCGGAATTAAATTGAAAGCTTAGACGAGTTTAGTGAATTAAGTTTAGTAAATTAAAATGAATAAATTTTTTGTAATAGCAGGTTTGATTTTTGCTTCATGCGCCTCAACCTCTTCCGCCGGAAAGAGCGCCAGGCCGGCATGGGTAGATAAACCTGAATCGGTTTTTGAACACTCCCGCTACCTTGCCGCTGTGGGCGAAGCTTTTTCGCGCAGCCAGGCGGAAGCCAATGCGTTCTCTAATCTTATAAGCATTTTTGGTCAGCGTGTAGAAAGTAAAATTAACGCCGTAGAAACATTGCGCCATGAAATGCGCGAAAACGTGCAGGATTTTGCCGTAAGCAAAGAACTCTCTCAGGCTGTAGAGATAAGCGCTAACATGAATAACCTTATAGGAGCGGAAATTAAAGACCGCTGGGAAGACCACATATCCAAAAATTTTTATGCGGTTGCCGTTATGGAAAAATCACAGGGAATTCGAATTTATAATGAGTTAATAGACGCGAATAAAAAAGTTATAGAAAAAAATCTTGCTATAGCCGCATCGGATAAGGCAAGTTTTGAAGGGGTTATTAAATACCGCGCTTCCGCAAAAATTGCCGAATCTAACGAACTTTTTGTTACTGTGCTTACAATTCTTGGCGGGCCGAATCGTGCCGCCGAGATGGGAACAGCGGCTTCCTACCGCAACGAAGCGTCACGGCTTGCAAAGCAAATTCCGGTACGGATTATCGTAAAAGACGACTTTCAGGGCCGTGTAGCGGCAGCTTTTGCCGAAGTTTTTTCCAAAGATGGTTTTAGCTCAGGCTCAAAAGAAGCGCGTTACGAACTTAACGCCGTTCTTGAACTTGCTCCTACCACGCACAATAACAAAGATTTGGTTTTTACGCGCTACGCCCTTAACGCCAAACTTGTTGATACAAAAAATAACGTTGTAATTTTGCCTTTTTCCGCAAACGGGCGCGAAGGACACCTTAGTCAAACCGAAGCCGACCAACGGGCGGTTCGTGGTGTTCAACGCGCCATTAACGAAGAATTTGCGGCAAAGTTTTCCGAATATTGCGGCTTCTAACTTATCAAGTCCGTTAAAAAAAAACCGATACTATCTATACGCGCATGAACGCAAGGAGCGGAGGCGTGAATCCAAATTAACACGGATGTTCAGGGTGTAATATGATAGACACACAAACCCAGTTTTCGTCCGGCTTTTTTGCGCTTGCCCCGCCTTCAGGCGGGAGCGACTTTAGCGCTGGAATACGGCAAAGTGTTGAATCCGCTCAAACGCCATTCTTTGAAATTTTAGCTTCTTACACAAATAGAAGCCAGTCTATGCTTGAAGAACAAGATGACGTTATAAAATTAGAAGAATTTGCGGTTGACGAAGCGGATTCCGCCAAAAAAGAAGATAGCTTGAGCGAAAACAAGAAAGAGAAAAAAATACCGGAAGAGCTTGAACAGGTTTTAGTTCAAATTCCGGTAACGGGCGCTCCAGATTCTGTTGAAACCGAACTTTTGGCAGGCGAAGCCGAATCTATAGCGCAGGCGGAAAACGGCAGCTGGCAGGACGCAGGTTTTGAGTTTTTAGAAGGCGCTGAATCCAAAATTGATTCGGAATTCCATGCGGAAACCGGCATAAAAAATCCGGAATTTTGTATGGAAGGTTCAGAAAAAAGTGAAACCGCCGAAATTGCTGATTCGCTTGTAGATGAACTTCAACCTGTGGAGCAAAAAACCGGAGTTAAAACCGGCGCGGAAAAAGATGAGACATCTGCCGGCGCACAAACAGTAAAAGCTGAGTTTTTGTCCAAAACACAAAAACCGGCGGACGAAGCGCGGCCGCAAAAAGAAAAGTTGAATCTGGAGCGGGACGGCAAAGCGGAACTTCAAAAAAACGGGCAGCAAACAGAACAAAAAGCTGTGTTTCAGGCAAAATTTAGTACGCAGCACGAAAGCGGCGGCGAAAATAAAGAGAACGCTTCGTTTAAACGCCGCGAAAAGTCTGTTAAAATTGAACTACGCGAAACCCGCGAGGCGCTTATCAGAAATTCGCAGGTAACTGAAACCACGCAGGAAGTCCGCCATGTTTCAAATATTTCCGGCAAAGAGACAGAATTCGCTGTTGAAATAAAAACCGCGCCACATAACGCTCCCAACGCATCGCCGATGGAGATTCCGTCTTCAACCGATGCAAAAGCGGCTTCCAGTTTGGAAAACTTTCTTGCACGGGAGCTTCACCAGAATTTGAATGGCGATATTGTACGCGAAGCAAATATAATGCTGCGCAGCGGAGGGGACGCTACGATACGGCTTGCATTACATCCTGCCTCGCTTGGAAGTGTAAAGATAAAACTTGAGGTTCTTGACAACAAGATTACCGGAAAAATCATAGTTGAAAGTGAAGAAGCGCTGCGCGCTTTTCAGCGGGAAACATCGAGTCTGGAAGACGCATTTCGCGCCTCCGGTTTTGACGGCGCTGCGCTGGAAACGGCGCTTTCCGGCGGCGGTAACGCTGCGGACGAAGAGACGCGAACGCGGCAGAACAGGGCGCTTGCACTTTTAAATACGCGCTACGAAGATTCCGCAGGCAAAGCGGAAAGCGCCGGAATATATTTTGGTTCAGAATATACGGCTAACAGTGTTAATGTTTTTGTTTAAGGAGAAATAGATATGGAAACAGCAGCAGTAACTGCGGGTTTTAATCCCAAAGCGCCAATGAGCGCCGCGGAAAAACTTGCCAACGACCGTTTTGTTGATGGTTTTAACAAAGGGCTAAATCAGGGGAAAGGGCTAAAAAATGAGCTTGAGATGAATGACTTTCTTAAGATTTTAACTACGCAGCTTTCTCACCAGGACCCTGCTTCGCCAATGGAAGACAAGGAATTTGTCGCGCAAATGGCGCAAATTTCATCATTAAAGCAAATATCCGGCATGGCGCAGGACATTGCCCGCCTTACCGCGATTTTTGGTGGAAATGAGGCTGTAAATTCGCTTGGCAAGCAGGTTGAAATTCTGGAAGGCGACCATGTTGTGCAAGGCGCTGTAAAAGCGGTTACCCGCGGCGGAGAACCAACAGTGCTTGTTGAAGGCGAGTATTATCCGTGGAAGCAAGTTGTAAAAGTACTTGAGTAAAGAGATATTAGGAGGCAACGCTTATGATGCGTTCATTATTTTCCGGCGTGTCCGGTCTGCAAAATCACCAGACACGCATGGACGTAGTAGGAAACAATATAGCAAACGTTAATACTACAGGCTTTAAACGTGGAAGGGTAAACTTCCAGGACATGATTTATCAGCAGATTGGAGGCGCGGCGCGTCCAAACGAAGAAGTTGGCGGCGTTAATCCAAAAGAAGTCGGTCTTGGTATGACAATCGCGTCTATCGACACGATTCATACGCAGGGTTCGCTGCAATCTACAGGCAACCAGACTGATATTGCGATTAACGGGCAGGGCTTTTTTGTGCTTGCCGAAGGGCAGAACAAACTTTACACACGCGCCGGAGCGTTTAGCCTTGACCGTGACGGCACTCTTGTAGACCCGTCTAACGGTATGAAGGTTCAGGGCTGGATGGCAGAAACGGTAAACGGGCAAACGCTGCTGGAAGTATCGAGGGATGTAGGCGATCTTACAATTCCTGTTGGCAGTAAAGACCCGGCGCGGGAAACAAGCCGTATCCTTTTTGCCTGTAACCTTGATAAACGAATGCCCGAAATTCCGGAAGGCGCAGGCGAGGATATTATTCGCGCAAACACATGGAACACACAAATTAAAATTTTTGACAGCTTTGGTTCAGACCACACTTTACAGGCGTCATTTACACGTGTTCCAGGTACAGCGAATTCATGGACGGTTACGGTTGCCGTTGACCCGCAGGCGGCTGTGGCCACAAACACCGCTGTAGGGCTTGGCGCACAGGCGCCTGCCGCGGGTGGAGCCGCAACCTTTACCGTTCAATTTACAAACAACGGGACAATTTTAAGCGCGGCAGATGGCGAGGGCAATGTTTCTGGAGGCGAAGGCGGCGGCCCGGTAACAATGAACGTAGCCTACGATGTGCCGGCCACAGACCCTGGGGCGGATGGCGCACCGGTTAGACAGATGTTCACGCTGGATATGGGCGACGTTGGCACTTTTACACGTGCGCTTACACAGTTTGCCGAAAGTTCTTCCAGTAAGGCTGTTGAACAGGATGGCTACGCTATGGGTTATTTGGAAAACTTTAAAATAGACAGTTCCGGCATAATAACCGGAATTTATTCCAATGGCACAAACCGCACTATAGGGCAGATAGCGCTTGCAACTTTTGCAAACCAGGGCGGTTTGGAAAAGGCGGGCGAAACGAACTTTAGAGTGTCCAACAACTCTGGTAACGCCAATATAGGCCCTTCTGGAGTGGCCGGCAAAGGCAAAATAATCGCCGGCACACTGGAAATGTCCAATGTTGATATGGCAGACCAATTTGTAGATATGATTGTAACCCAGCGCGGTTTTCAGGCTAATTCACGCACTATACAAACCGCCGACCAGCTTTTACAGGAGCTGCTTACACTAAAACGGTAGTATAAAACCGGCCTTGCGGGGTGGTATTTTCCCCGCTTTGCCGGTTTTTTATTGGCGTTTCGCAATAATGGCTTAAACCTGCGGCCACACCGCAGGCATTATTTTGGGGTTATATTTTATCGCTGTATTGAAGAGATTTTATATAATCTTCCATGAATTGCCAGTCGGGTTCATTATTATCCAGCACAGGTAATTTTATCAAAGTCTCTTTTATTTTTTTCTGATTAAATTTTCTGCCATAATTATATCTATATCTATCAAGATTGATTATTGCGGCAATAAAAAGTCCTATATATTTATTAATAGAAAACCGCGGAACAAGTTTTTCCACATGGTCGCTTGCGGAAAAATTGTTTTCTTGATATGAACAAAATCCGGCGACAGCGCTGTCAATTACGAGTACCTGTCCTTGTTCTGTCCAGTAATTATAAAATCCGTCAACGCCGTTATTTGAAGATTGAGTAGTTACATAAGGATAAATTCCCCTGCCATATTCTTTTAGAGCGTCAATTTTTGTTGTTTTTGTTCCACCGACATTAAATATATCCCCTATTTTAAATTTTCCCCATTTTGAAATATTAAGCGGCAATTCTCTTTTTTCGATTGCCGTTCTAATTCTTGAGTAATCTATTGTGTATGTTTTTAACCAATCGGGCAAGTCCGGCAGTTTAATATCTTTTAATGTTTTGTTTGCCTGTCTGCCATACCGGTAGCGGTAGGCGTTCATCTTTATACAGTGGCAATAAAATAATTTTTCTTCCAATCTCATATCGCTTTTAGGAGTAAGAACATACAAATCCCGTCCGCTGTAAAACGGCTCAATTTGAACAAATGTTGATAAAACACTGCCGCCGCTGGCGCAGGTTAATACCCCGGCAGGTTGCGGCGGTTTATTTTCAATAGGTTTTACTTTAGCAACAACGCCGTTGTTTTCCGCCGTTCTTGCGACAAAATTTATCCCGTCCTTATCATTTGTTATTTCACAAGCGTTGAGTTCAAGATTAATTCCATATTTTATATCAAATAAATCTTCTATTATTTTCATGCTATTGCCTTGATTTCACCAGATATGCCAGATAATTATTAACCGTTTCCTGAAAATCTTCCTGCGTCAATAAAGAATAATCTGTTTCCATATACGCCTCGCAAAGCCATTCATCGTCCCAATCAACGGACTTTTTGACGCTTAACCCTTCTTTGGTTTCCCGCTCGCGGTAAAGCCTAAGCCATTCTTCCTCTATATTTTTCCATTTATTAAATTTGTCTATACGCCCTAGTTTTTTTGCTTTTACAAAGCCATCGTCTTTGTAGTAACCGAAAAACGTAGTCTTTGTTGGATCATGCGTTTTATGCGCTTCCCACACCATAACGCATACATTTACGCTTGCGTTATTTGAATAGAAAATATCGTCCGGCATGGAGAAAACTGCTTTTAGAGTGTGTTTTTTGAACAGTCTTTCCCGCGTTTCCTTGAATTTAGTCCCGATAGCGCAGGACATAGGCACAACCACAACGCCGGTTCCTCCGGTTGTTAAAACTTCAAGCATATTCTCAACAAATTCAAGCTCCGATTTTGTCTGCGCGTATGGCGGATTGATAAGCCCTACATTGATATTTTTTGATTTAATTTCGTCCGTAAGCGCTTTATCAAAACAATCGCCAAAAAATATATTTGATTTCCCGTCTCCCCGTATTATCATGTTTGCGATGGCAAGCGTGTAGATTTCGTCCTGGCTTTCAATCCCGAACAAAGCATTATTGCGGATTTTTTCTATATCTTTGTCGCTTGCCCCTTTGAACATTTTGCTCATAGCGGTAACAAGGAATGTCCCCGAACCGCAGCATATATCAACAACTTTGCTGTTTTTGTTGACCTCCGCAAGAGCGCACATGAACTCCGTCAAATGCTGTGGAGTTAAGACAATACCCAGACCGCTTCCGTCTCCGCCGGAATATTTTACAAACTCGTGATAAAAAATGCCCAATGCGTCAATGGTGTTATCCGCGAAGTCCATCATGGGTTTGATTTTCTTTTCCAGCTCCTCAATATACCAGCTCAATGAATTGTAATGCCCTAATTTAATATTCTTTATACCGGTGTTGCGTCCGATAATTTTGAAACGGTTTTTTATGTCCTCGATTTTTTCTTTGCGGATGTCGCTTTCTTTTAGCACATTATTGATTGCGTCCTGCAACCGGTTGAGCAGCGAATTAAAAGAAATAAGATTGGGGTATTCGGCGATAAAATCCTTGTCATTAAGCGCGATAAGAATACCGGCTATAAATACAGGCTTCTCCCGTTCTGTTACCGCCAGTTCGCGCAAGGCATCGTGCATTTCAAGGGCGAGTTCCTGTATCTCTTCGATAGAAACCGCTTTTTTTACCGCTTCGCCCGACACAAGGCGCAGATAATTTTCCGGCTCATAAATAATATCACTGGCTTTTTTTAATTCGGTGTATTCTTCGTGTCCCTTCTGCCAGTAATATGCGTTGGCTTTTATAGCGTCTTTTTTCGTGCCGGACACGGCGAGGGCGATTACATTATAATCTTCTTTCAAAAACTTTGCGTAATACAAAGCGCCGTCAACGGCGTAATCTTTGGGACGGTCTAATTTTTCGGAAATGTGTTTTGATACCGATTTTTTACATTCTACCACAATAATTGTTGTAGGCTTTTTGTTAAAAGTAATGATATATTCCGGCTTCGCCTTCCCGTTACCCCCTTGCGAATAATCATCCGGTGCGCACACGGCGGGTTTGCCCCCCGCTTTTTTTAGAGCTTTTTCCAGTTTATCGACTTGTTCAACATCTCCCTGCGGAAAACAAAAGCCAAACTCGTTTTCGCCGAGGACGCATTTCATTTCCTGCAAGACAATGGATTCGGTGTATTGTTCTATCGGCATATCAAACCTCTTAATTTCCCGCTCTTTATATCGCGCGAAGTTTTGCAAAGCAAAACCTTTAAGACAAAAGCCGGAAACTTTTGTTTCGATATTATTACCGGCTTTTGGGGTTTAGTCAAAACGTGTTTGTTTAGCTGCCTTTTAGAAAAGCGCCGGCTGGTAATTAAGCGCTTCGGATTCGTTAAAACCAAAAACGATGTTCATGTTTTGTACAGCCTGACCTGCCGCGCCTTTTACCATGTTGTCGATAGCGGCAAGCACAATAAGCGTAGAGCCGCTTTGGTCAAGATGAATGCTTATGTCGCAGTAGTTTGAACCGCGCACCCTGTTCGTTGCCGCGCAAAGTCCGGGCGGCAGTACGCGTACAAAACGCTCTTTTGCATAAAACTCCGCATATAACTCTCTAAATTCGCGTTCTTTTTCTTTTACCGCATTGGACGGAGGCCGGACGCAGTTTATATCAACGGCGCTAAGTCCGCACCCGCTTTTAAGCGGTATATAGATTGTAGAAAGAATTCCGCGGTTCATTGGCGCAAGATGCGGAGTAAAAATAATCTCTCTGGCTTTGCCTTCCATAACGCGAAAATTTCGCGCAATTTCCGGCGTATGCCTGTGTGAGCCTGTCTTGTATGCGCTAAAAGAATCGTTACATTCAGGAAAATGAAAACTTCGCTGAGGTTCACGTCCGCCGCCTGTAACTCCTGAAGCGGCATCTATGATAATTTTTTCGCCGGCGGCGGCAATCGCCTTTGCCAATGCCGGCCATGCCCCAAGCGAAGCGCAGGTAGGATAGCAGCCGGGATTCCCGATAATGCGCGGAGAAGCGCGAAGCCGCTCGCGGTTTAATTCGCAAAGTCCGTATACCGAATTTTTATGCAGCTCCGGTTCGGAATAGGGTTTGCCATACCATGCCTCGTAAGTTGCGCCGTCTTCGTCAAAACGAAAATCCGCGGACATATCGATAAATGGAATTCCGCGTTCAACACAGGCGCGCGCAAAAGGTTCCGCAAGGCCGTTGGGCAATGCGCCAAAGACAACATCAGATTTTTCTATTACCAGCTCGGGCGTTTCAAGCTTTGCGTTCAATGTTTTGTAAAAGTTTGGGTATATTGATGCAAAATCCTCGCCTTTAAAACTTGATGAACCAAGAAAGAGTTCTTTTATTTTTGAATGAGCGCTTAAAATTCTTGTTATTTCCGCGCCGGCATATCCTGTTGCGCCAATTATTCCGGCTTTCATTTTAATATTCGCGCCTGAGCCGCCGGACTTACTTCAAAATAAACAGGATGAAACCCGAAAATCCGCTCGTAATCATCCATTTTTGCAAGATATTCATTAACACGGTCTGGGGGCAGCAGCGCGTAAACGCAGCCGCCAAAGCCTTTTCCTGCCATGCGCGCGCCAAGCACGCCGGGAATTTCCTGAGCGCGTTTTACAAGCCAGTCCAGTTCCGGGCAGGTTACTTCGTAAAGGTCGCGAAGGCTTTCGTGTGAATGAAAAATAGTTCTTGACATAACCGGAGTATCGCCTGTGCGCAGCGCTTCGCAAAACTCGTCTATGCGTTCATGTTCTTTTATAACATGCATACTTCTGCGGCGCGCGTCTTCAGTTAAAGCGCTCATTAAATCGAGCAAGTCTGAGCCGATAAAATCACGAAAGCATTGCGCCGGCCTTTTTTTGCATAAAAGTTCAAATCCTTTTTCAAGGTCTGCCTGTCTTGCGCGAAGTTCAGATTCAACACCAATAAACGGCACTTTTGAGTCCACTATGATTATTTTATACTTTGAGAGCGGGAGCTTTAACTTTTGAACGCCGCCGGTATGCGCTTCGTCTACAAGAATTAGATTATCTTTTCGCGTGTTCATCATTACCAAATAATCCGCAAGCGCGTCGTGTTTTCCAAAAAATTCATTTTGCAATGCCGAAAGATGTTCTATCAATTCATTATCGTTTATGGATATGTTAAAAAAACGCCTTAGCGCCAGCGCTGCGGCCAGTTCGATGGCCCGCGCTGCGGCCAGGCCAATATTTTGAGGGATAGAACTTGAAATTGTCCAGTTCATCCCGCGTATATTGCAATTTTTTTCGGCAAATACGCATATCGCCATTTTTATATGATTGGCCCAGCGGTCTTCGCGTTTATACCGTATATTTGAAACGGCGGCGCGTTTGTGTTCGTTTGTTTCGGCGGTAAAGAATTTAATCGTGTTGTCTGTTCTTGCGCTTAACGCGACATTGACAACACGATTTATTCCCATGGAAAGATACTGCCCGGAACCGTATTTGCAGTGCTCGCCCATAAAATTAAGCCTGCCAGGCGCCTGAGCTATAATAATGCGTTCATCTGTAATATCGTATTCTTTTGAATGAACTGCGGCTATATCCGTAGTGTTCAAGGCATGTTACCTCTGAGCGGTAGTTTTTCGATAAGCGCCGCCAGTGCTTTTTTTACAGGAGCGCTTTCTGGTAGTTTTACCAAAGGTTTCCCCTCCGAATCGTATTCATAAACAAGATCATCCTGCGGCAGAACCCCAAGCAGGTTGAGTTTTTGCGCGGCAATTTCTTCTTTTGTGCCTTCGTTAAGAACTCCGCCTGGGGCGCGGTTTACAATAAGATAGGTTTCTTTTACTTTTAAATTAAGCTCTTTTACCATAATCGCGACACGTCCAGCCGCCTGTATTCCGCGCCGTGAACAATCGCTTACCAAAATTATAAGGTCTACAGGGGGCAGAATTCCGCGGCTTATATGTTCCAGGCCTGCTTCGTTATCTACTACAAGATATTTATAATTTTGGTAGTATTTAAGAATCTGGTCGCGTAACAGGTCGTTTACATAGCAGTAACAACCCATACCCTGTCCGCGCCCCATTACAAGAAGGTCAAAGTTGTCTTCTTCGGCAAGCGCATCGCCAAATTTGTAAATTGCGTATTCTTTTTTAGTCATTCCGGTTGGGATAGGACTTTCTGACGCCGCTTCCGCATTGGCAATATCTTCGCGTATGTCGGCAAGTGTTGTTTCAATTTTAACGCCAAGAACCTCATTTAGATTAGAGTTTGCATCGGCATCTACTGCCAAAACCGGCCCTTTACCAGTTTTTGCAAGATAATCGATTAACATTCCGCAAACGCTGGTTTTTCCAACTCCGCCTTTTCCAGCAAAAGCTATCGAATATGTCATAAGTTAAGCATAGCGCCCGCTTAATAAAAAGTCAAGGTGATTTTTTACACTTATTGGCAGATATGCGAATAAAAACAGCGCATTAGTCTTAAAATAATGCTTGTTTTGTTGTTTGGGTTTCTGCCCAACCGCGCCTGCTTGCGCGGCCATTGTTGCCAGCCCGCGGCCTGCGTAAACGCAGGTCGCGGAAGTGCCGCTCGCCGCGTTGCGGCGCGGCCGCGCGGAGCGCGGGCATCGCCGCCGGTGGCCGCTACGCGCCGTAAAAAAAGCCCGCCGCAAAGCGGACGGGCTTTTTTAAGAAAACTGCCCCCCCCCCCCCGCATAAAGCGTGAGGCAAGAGCGCGTATTAAACAGCCTGGCTATTTGACAGCGAAAGCTGGGGGGCAGCCGGCTACAGCAGACGCATTGTTGGCGTTGGCATTACCGTTGTT
>JAIRPU010000077.1 GCA_031256815.1 Spirochaetaceae bacterium | reverse complement strand
TTCTCCTGCAATTAAATGCGCCTTTATGTTTTTAAAGATTGAAAACTGGGCAATATTATTTATAAAATAAGTTTTGTATCCCATTTCAAAAAGACGCGGAATATAATTTGTAAATTCAGAATCTGCATCTTCATTGTAAAAAGGAACAAAATTAAGCATTATTTCTTTTGGTTTAAACGGCAGAATATTTTTATTGTTACAGAGTTTTTTTGCGTTTGCACAGTCTAAACTTAGAATTACCATAGAAGGCCTTATAGATTGAATAACATATAAATCTTCTATATTTGCCGCGCTTACAAAAAAACCTTCGGCAAATTCCGGCTTTCCGTAAAATTTAAACTGAACTTCGGGCGCGCTTTCGTGTCCGGGCTGTTTTTTGTACGAGTCAGGCAATTTTGGCAAAACCGGCGCGTATCGTTTGGAATTTTTTTTGCTCTGCATTAAATATATAACATCGCCTTCCGTAAAACCGCTTTCCGGTATATTGCACCAAAAAGAACCATCGTCTTTATTTTCAATAAAATTTATTTTATACGCGCTTCGCATGGAATCGTCGCTTTTATGAATACGCAATGTATCGCCCGTCTCCGGTATTTGCGCGGCGTTTTTTATAAGCGCTTTTTTACCTGAAATACGCGATATAACGCCAATTTTAATTCCTGAACCGCCGTCCTCTCCGGCATTTAAAAAAGAAACATTGCTTTTTTCGTCAATAAAAAAACAGCTTTTTTGCCGCGCAAAATCGCTTTTAAGCATGGTTTGCGCCTTTTTTAGCGCCTCAAAAACCGGTCTTTCTTCTTCTATCGCATCAAGCACCAAACGGTAAGCGGCGACCGTTATGCCTGTATAATCAGCGCTCTTCATTCTGCCTTCTATTTTAAATGAGCGTACCCCTGCAAGGGCAAGCTCCGGCAGTTTTTCTATGAGCTGCAAATCAAGCGGACTAAAATAATATTTTGATTCATCGTTAACAGACGAATATTTTCGTCTGCAGGCCTGGGTACACATTCCGCGGTTAGCCGACTTTCCGCCAAGATAACTGGAAAACAAACATAAACCCGAAGCGCTTACACACAGCGCCCCATGAACAAAAACTTCAAGTTCAATATTCGTATGATTACGAATTTCACGTATTTCTTCCAATGTTAATTCACGGGCAAGCACAACGCGCGAAACCCCATGCGTCGAAAGAATATTGCACGCGCGGCTTGAAGCGCAGTTCATCTGTGTTGATGCATGAACTGTTAACTGCTTAAAATAACGCCGTAAAAAATTCAGCGTTCCAAAATCCTGGACAATAATTCCATCTACGCTTGTTTTTGATAAATAACCAAGCAGTTGATACATTCGGTCTGCTTCCCGCTCAGTCCAAACCGTATTTAATGTTAAATAAAGCTTTCGTTTTATTTTATGCAATGCGTTAAGCGCCGCTTCAAATTGAGAGTAAGCAAAATTTGTTCCGCGAAGCCGCGCGTTAAAGTTTTTTAAGCCAAGATATACCGCATCAGCGCCTTCGCCTACAGCGGCGTTAAGCGCCTCAGGACTGCCGGCGGGAGCCAGAAGTTCAAACTTTTTATTCTGTTCCAAGATTCATTACCGTGTAATCTACAATAGACCAAAACTCATCTTCTTTTTCAAGATAATAAGTGTATCGTTTACGCTCTATATAGTCACCGGTTTTGAATTTTTCAAGCACAACAACAGTACCTTCACTCGCGTTATAATTTGTATTTTCTATCTGAAATGTATATGGAATAGCGGAAATATCGCCGTCTATCTTGGTTTTTTGCAATTCGCTGCGGTAATTTGCCTCCATTCGCTTCCTTCCCTCTTCAGATTCCGCCCGCCAGCGCCGCTGTCTTGAACCGTCCCGCATTATCATTTTTTCAATATCAAGATACAAAAAAAACTTTTCCCACTGCGATTTTTGACGCGCCTCCAGAGTCCAGCGCACAACCTGGTCAGGCACAAGCTTATCACGCAAAAGCGCCGCGCCGGTTTCTACATCAAGCGCTACAGGAAGCCCATCTTCGCCTATTATAGCGCGGGTTTTTATTTGCAGGGCAAGCCTGTTTGAATTAAGCGGCGTGGAGTTTTTAGGCGTTGTTCCATTAGTGTTTACAAGCGCCTGCTGCCTGTCCGCCATGCGAAGAAGCTCAGGCCATAAACGCCCCTCTATAATATAATTGCCGGCGCTGTCTATTTTAACATAGTCCCGAAGGTTTTCGACAAAAGAAAATGATTCTGAACTTTCTATGCTTACATCCCTGAAGAACACCTGCGAAGATGTACTGCGCCGCCTTTCAAGTACAGGCGCTTCTTCCAAAGCACGGTTAGAGCGGGTCCGTACCGAAAAATCAACAGAAAACACCCTTTCGTCCGCAAGCCGGAACCGGTAAACTTCCGGTGAATTATTTGAAACTGTTACCAAAATAAAAATAGGGTCGCCTTCGTCAAAATAAACTTTTTTATCGTAAAAACGAATGTTAAGCGAAACGCCTTCCGCCTGCGCGGCGCAAAAAGAAACGGCGCAAAAGAAAAGAAACGCTGCTATATGGCATTTGGAGGAATTGCTCTTCATCTTTACTATAATCGGCATTGAAAAATAAAAATTAAACCGCCTAAACAAATGAACGCATTATTTGGCCTGTCAGAAGCCCCCAGCCGTCTACAAGCACAAATAACATCAGCTTAAACGGCATAGAAATCATTACAGGCGGAAGCATCATCATGCCCATAGACATTAATGCGCTCGCCACAACCATATCGATAATTATAAACGGTATAAAAAGTAAAATTCCTATTTTAAACGCTATGGTCAGTTCATTTAATATAAAAGCAGGAATAAGAACATAGGTAGGCACATCGGCAAGAGTTTCCGGACTGCGGGTAAAACCGCGCATGGCCATAAAGAGCTTTATATTCTCCTGGCTTGATGTGCTTCTCATCTGATTGAACATAAACCGGCGCAGCGGCGCTTCCGCTTCTATATAAGCCTCGCGCACACTGATTTGCCCTTCCGAAAGAGGGCGGATGCTGTTTTTCCAAATTGAATCAAATGTTGGCCACATAACAAATACAGTCAAAAAAATCGAAATCCCAAGAATAACCTGATTCGGCGGAACCTGCTGCAGCGAAAGCGCCCGTTTTATAAAATCCAGTACTATCGAAATCCGTAAGAAACTCGTCATCAAAATAAAAATACTTGGAGCAAGAGTTAAAACAGTAAGCAGCAAAAGCAGCTGAACGCTAAACGCAACTTCTCTGCCTGACGCAGGGTTTCGCACCGTTAAATCAACAAATGGCACAAGCGGCGAGGCCTGCGGAATATTGGCCGTTCCCTGTGTTGATGCGCCAGGAAAGGGCAGCGTTGGCAAAGGCGGCGAAGCCTGCGCAGCAAGAAACGAGGGTATTATGCTTATGCCCAAAAATACAAAAATAACGCCGCGCTTCATTGAATTCCCTTTAATCTTTCGCGGTATAAACGAATCCTTTCGGCGTTAAGCGCAGGTTCAAAAACGTCTTCACGCTCTTCCGCCGCGTTATTGCCCGCAGTTTCCACGGCCTTTTCGTCCGAAGGCGGCGTTTCCGTTTTTTGCGGCTGCGGCGCGCCGGTTGCTTGACGTCCAATACGCGCAGGCAGATACTTTTCTATAATATTAAAAAAATTAATTCCCGCCTGCCGCGCCGCCGCGCCGCGCGCATATTCAAGCAGCATAGTGTCTATAAGCTCCTGGTCGGAAACTTCCGCCAGCAAAGATACCTGCGATTCAGAAATGCCGGTTAGGTACGCTTTGTTTCCAATTGAAATAACCGCGGCGGCGGTTTTTGGAGTTAAGGGAATAGACGCAAGCAATTTTAAATATTCGTTACCGGACTGCGCCTTGCGCTTTCCGGATTTTAAAAAGTATACAACGCCGTAAATGGCAAGCGCCACTATTGCAAGCGCGGCAATCACCCGGAAAACAGCAAAAAATCCAATTCCGCCGCCGCCGCTAAAAGCATTTGTTACTTCCGCTTCGCGCTGCGCTGCTGCCGCAGCGTTTATTCGTTCCTGCTCCGTCTGTGTAACGGGAGCGTCAAAACGCAGCTCGCTTTCCGGAATCTTTGTTGAATCCGAAGATAATGAATCGTCCGTTTGGGCGTTGATTTTCGCGCCGGCGCCAAGCAAAACTATAACGCACAATAGAAACTTCAGAATGTTCCCTCCCTGCCCTTGGCAGATAAGTTTATTATAAACTCATTTAAAAAATCAAGACATGGAATTGCCTAATAAGCAATCCCGCAGTAAATTAGCCGCGCATGCAGCTCCTTATTTGCGTAACACGGTAGACTTGTTCAATAACCCGGTTGGTTACTGAACAAGTCCTAAAGAATTCTGTCTTTTTTCGGCGGAAGTTGTTTAATAACTGAAGTTATTGAACAACTCTATTAGATTTGTGAAGGAGCCTGGCTGGTTTGGCTTGCTTCTCTGGCGGCTCAATGCCCTGTAATTTCAGGCCGAATGCCCGGAGTTTCAGCAGCGGCATATTTAAGTATAACCAAAAACAGTATAAAGCAGGCCAGCGAATACGCCCAATCGCAGTATACGCCTATAAACGGCAGAGCGTGCAGCCGCTGGATATGAAGGCCGTTAGCTTCAACCGCAAGATATATGCTCATAAAAAATACATAAGCAAGACGCGAATATTTTGTAAGAACAAAAAGGCTTACAAGCGGTATTGCCAAATACTGATTTGCAACAGCCGACGAGAACGCGGTAAGGCAGACAAGGTATAACAGCAGCGAAGTTTCTGCGTCTTTTTTCCTAAAAATATACCCGGCGGCGCAGACAAGAATAATGAACAACGGAAAATAAAACCTGCCGCCGCTCCGGTTCACCAGCCAGCCGCCTTGATGAACCAGCCATATAAGAGGCTGCAGCAGCGGCATATTGTTAAACGACCGGTAGAGAAACACATTGTTGATAATGCCGTCCTGCCCAGCGCCGTGAAAAAACGGCAAAAAACTCAACAAAAACAAGAATGATGGAACAACAACAAAGGCGCAGCGTTTTTTCAACGGCAGTTCTTTTTTAAGAAGAAGCCAGAAGAAAAAGAAAACAACAATATGTTTTGTTATGAGGCTCAAACTCATCAGCGCGATAAACAGGATGTCTTTTTTTGTAAACCTGTTTTCCGTGTTGTAGAATCGAATGGCAGCCAAAGCTATAAACACGGCAATATTATCAAATTGGTTGTGGTAGCCGGTAATGATGATCGAAACAGGATTGAGAAAAAACAACACCGCCGCCGCACGGCCGCACTTTTTACGGATAAACAAGGCAATCCCCACATCGGCGCAGGTGAGCAATCCTACAATGAATACGCGGTAGAAAAATATGGGGTGGGGAAGGTTTTTCGCAACGGCATAAAACAGCCCCATAACACAGGAAAAGAGCGGGCCGTAATTATAACGGCTTGTCCGGGCGTATACATTTCCAAATTGCGAAACTATATCTCCGACTATAACATACGATTCAAAATCAAAGTTATGCCCCATCAGCATAACGCAATAACGAAAAAGAACGCCAAGCGCAAGGTGTAATAATAAAACGCGATGCTTTTCGATAAACGGCATTGTAATGTTTAATGGTTTACATTTCATTTTTCAAATTCCCTTTTTATTTGGGTAAAATCCTTTACGGCTTTCACGCCGATTTTGGCGATTTTTTTGAGGTTGATGCTGTTCACGCCGCCTTGACGAGGACGGAACGTAATGGGAACATAGCGCATTTCCTTTTTACGCTTGGTAAAAAGAACGGTCAGCACAACATTCGATAAGTTGTGATTCTCCGGTACTTGCGGAAGCAATTCCGCAAGCGCGCCCGCTTTCATCAGCCGGAACGGAGTGTTCGCGTCCGTTATCCACAAACCAAATTGCAGGAACAGCACAAGTTTTAACGTCTTTGTAACGATGATACG
>JAIRPU010000052.1 GCA_031256815.1 Spirochaetaceae bacterium | reverse complement strand
TGCCTTATTTACCCCCACTCTGCGCTTCGCGCAGAGTGGGGCAGCCTTGAAAAGCGCGGTGCGTTTTTCCACAAGCTGCCGGCGTTTGCCGCCGCGGCCTGCGCGAAGCGCTGCCTTATTTACCCCCACTCTGCGCTTCGCGCAGAGTGGGGCAGCCTGGAAAGCGCGGTGCGGTTTTCAAGGCTGCCGGCGTTTGCCGCCGCGGGGCCTGCGCGAAGTGCGGCCTTATCGGCCGCGGAACAACGGCCCGCAACGGCAACGCCGTTTCGCGGGCGGCCTCTGCTGTGGCGCTTCTGCCTCCGGCAAAAATGCGCCCAAAATACCATAAATGCATATATTAAACCGCGCCTGTCCAGGCAGGCTCAGGACACGGCAGCTCACCGGCCGCCTTACGGAGCCGCCGCGTTTTTTTTATTTGAGCGTGTTTTGTTTATTACGCGCGTGCAGGCGCTTACAGAAAACGGCGAATGTATACCGCGTAAAAGATACTCCCAGCCAAGAGCGGCAACCATTGCCGCATTGTCGCCGCAGAGTTCAGGCGGCGGAAAAACACAGCGCAGCTCTTTATATTCAGCAAGACGTTTTCTTAAATAAGAATTTGCCGCCACCCCGCCGCCGGCTACAACAGTGGTTATTCCGCTAAGCTCCACAGCGGCAATTAAAGCGCGAATCAGAGTTTCTACGGCGGCTTTTTGAAATGACGCGGCAATGTCCGCCTCGACAGGATTTTGTTTTTTGCAAAAAAAGCGCGTTTGATGAATTACCGCAGTCTTTAAGCCGGAATAAGACAAAGCGCAGGGGCCGCCTTCGTGCGGCTTTGGCAGTGGAAAGGCAAACGCGCTTGAATCGCCGCTTTGCGCAAGCGTATCTATTGCCTTGCCGCCAGGATACCCCCAGCCGTAGTGTTTTGCCACCTTATCAAACGCTTCGCCCACAGCGTCATCGGCGCTTGAACCAAGCACCGTTATCGTATCAAAATCTTCCGCTTTGCATATAATCGAATGCCCTCCGGAGACAAGTAAACCCAAAAATGGATAAGCGAGCGCTTCGTTTTTATCGTTTTTAGCAGTTTTATCGTTTTTATCGCCGCGCAATTTTTTGCAAGCCTCATCCCTTGTCAAATCTGAGCAACAACCGTTTTCAGTTTTAAGATGAGCGGCATAAAGATGAGCCAGCAGGTGGTCGCAGGCAATAAAAGGCAGCCGCCTTGCCCATGCAAACCCTTTTGCAAAACCAAGCCCAACGAGGAGCGCGCCCATAAGACCGGGACGGTTTGTAACCGCAACTCCATCAACATCTTTAATATCAAGCGCCGCTTCCCGGAACGCCGACTCCACAACCGGAGTTATCCATTCGGCGTGTTTCCGGCTTGCAATTTCTGGAACTACCCCGTAAAACGGCGCGTGAAACGGAATTTGTGTGGCGACCACATTGGAAAGAATCCGCCTGCCGTCTTCGACCAATGCCGCGGAACATTCATCGCATGAAGTTTCTATGCCAAGAACTATCATTTTTATATTAATTCCACTTAATCGCGTTCAAAGGTCTTGTTTGCTGCCCGGCGCATTTGCCGCTGCCCCTGAGTCCGGCGCGTTTTGCGGATTCTTAGGCTGCGGCGCGGCCTGGTTTACGGCTGCGCCTGAATCAAGACGGGCGGCTATGGCGTCTATAAATTGCCATGAATTTACTGTTTTTACAGGCGCAGGCTCTGAAACTGCGGCAATATCCGCCGTTTGAATCCCCTGTTCAATACATTCAAGCGTCGCCGCTTCAAGCCGCGCCGCAAAACCGGCAAGAGCCTCAAGCCCGTCAATCGAAGCGCGTTTGGCAAGCGCTCCTGTCCACGCAAAAATAAGCGCCGCCGGATTTGTGCCAGGCTTTTCGCCGCGTAAAAAACGGTAATAGTGCCGTTGAACAGTGCCATGCGCCGCTTCAAACTCGTAAACGCCGGAAGGAGACACAAGCACGCTGGTCATCATAGCAAGACTGCCTGAGGCGCTCGCAACCATATCGCTCATAACATCGCCATCGTAATTTTTACACGCCCAAATAACGCCGCCTTCGGTCTTCATTATTTTTGCCACAGCATCATCTATAAGCGTGTAACTGTAATCTACATCGCTGAATTCAGCATGAATACCCGAAAAAATCTGCTTGAAACGCCCATCGTATAACTTTGAAATAGTATCTTTCGCCCCAAACAGCAAGGGAAGTTTTTCGCTTCTTGCAAGCAAAAAACAGGAACGCGCAAAACTTTCTATTGAAGAATCAAGATTATGCATAGCCTGCGCAATGCCTGCGCCCTTCATATTGGCAACGTCGATTCGGAGCGGCTTGTCCGCCATGCCGTCCGGCGTAAAAACCAATTCAAGTTTGCCCGGGCCAGGAATTAAAAGCTCGGCGCTTTTGTATACATCGCCATAAGCATGGCGCGCTATTATTATGGGTTTTTTCCAGCTTTTTACAGAAGGTTTTACGCAGGCGGTATAAACAGGCTTGCGGAACACTGTGCCGTCCAGTATTGCGCGTATAGTTCCATTCGGACTTGGATAAAGCGCGCTAAGTTTATACTCCTGCTTTCGCGCTTCGTTTGCAGTAATCGTAGCGCATTTTACGCCGACTCCATGCCTCATTATTGCATTGGCCGCCTCTACTGTAACCGCGTCTTTTGTACGCTCGCGGTTTTCAAGCCCAAGGTCATAGTATTCCAGGTTTAGTTCGATGTAAGGAGAGAGCAGCTTTTGTTTTATGAGCGCCCATAAAATCCGCGTCATTTCGTCCCCGTCAAGTTCAACGACAGGTTTTGGCATTGTTATTTTTTTTGTTGCCGCGTGTTCCATAACAAAATCATATTTTAACGTTCCAAAACGGACAAGAGCGCAAAAATGCTATCGCCTACAGCGTGATATGGGCGCATTTTTGCCGGCGGCAAAAACCGCGCTTTCCGCTCCAATTTTTGCTTACGCAAAAATTCCGCTTCAATCGCTTGCGCGTTTGCGGCAGCCGGGGCTGCCCCCGCCCGCGAAACGGCACAGCCGCTGCGGGGGGGCATGGGAAACAGGCCGAGTTAGGCAGTCCGCGCAAAGCGCGGCCGCCTGCGGCGGCGGCCACCGGAAGCCAGCGAAAGCGCAATGCGCTTTCGCTGGTCGTGCTACACCCGCAACGCTTCGTGTTGCGGGCAGCGCCCTGCTTGGCATGGCGCTGCCTTATTTGACGCCCCCCCTCTGCGCTTAGCGCAGAGTGGGGGACACGCCG
>JAIRPU010000039.1 GCA_031256815.1 Spirochaetaceae bacterium | reverse complement strand
CAACTCAACTCTACGACCGAAGTCCGCCGTGGACTTTCGGCAGTCGCGCGTCTTTGTGCGCCGCGTTGCTGCCGGCACGCCGCGTGCCGGCAATGCCGCCGTCAGCCCTGGAAGCCGCAATGCGGTTTCCAGGGGTAAAAGATGCGGCCTGCAAAACCGCAGCGCGCTTTTGCAGGCGTGTGTGTCCAGCCGGCCGGCCGCCGCACTACCGTGCGCAAGCCGGCTTCGGCGCATTTCGCCCCGGGCGACCAGTCCGACAGTCCGCGTCCCGGCGCGCGGCAACGCAGCCCAACCAGGTGCGCCTATCAACTCAAGCTCTCATTTACAGGGACCGGAAATCAGTCTCCGGTTATCGAAAAAAAATACAATCTTTAGGAGGATGTGTATGAAATTACAAAAAATCATTTTGGCGGCGGCAGCCGCGGCGGTTTTGGCGTTGTCGGCTTCTTGCCGCGCAACAGGCGAAGATGGAGGCGGCGGCGGAGACGGCGGGCCCGCCACCTTAGAAATCTTTTTTCATCCTAACGGAGGTTACTGGTTAAACACAGACGACCCGGACGACAAGTCGGATACAGAGGCAAAGCCCACAACTCAAGTTGTAGGCAGGTTAATTACCCCGCCCGCTTTGTCTGAAACAGAAAGCGAAACCCCGCTCCCGTTTTATTTTGACTGGGAAGGGCAGCAGAGAAGGTCTAACCTTTATCAGTTTGTTGGCTGGTATCAGCTGCCGGAAGAAGCAGACCCGCCGGCGGTTCTTGGCATTGGAGAAGAGGTGCCGCAAGACCTTATCGCGCGGGTAGTCTCAACCGATAATATCGTTGACGTTGACGCGCTTTTGCCCGGTTATAACACGGTTACAGGAGAACTTTCGCAGGTAACCCTTTACGCGCTGTGGCGGGAGCCTCCGGAGTGTTACCGCGTTTCATTCTACAAGTTCTTTGACGGCACAGCTCAACCACCCCAGCAGGAGGAGATTAGCATTGTTGAACTTCAGGAGGGTAACAGCGGCGTAAGCCAGACGCAAAGACCTTCAAGCGTTAGCCGCACCCACTACAATAGTGTTTCCGGCAACTGGTACAAAGTTTTGGATGACGGCACTGTTTCCGACACGGCTTTCGATTTAAACGCTGAAATAACAGACAGTCACATACTTGTAATGAAGTGGACGGGCATTACTTACAATCTTAGTTTTAAGCCTAACGGCGGGACTCCGGCGCCTTCCGATGTTCAGATTCAATATCCAACCCTTGTGGCGGCTTCGGATATTCCCACTGCTACAAGAAATTATTACACTCTTGGCGGATGGTATAAAACCGGCGCTTCAATTACAGACGCGAACAAGCTAAGAGCAGGTTATCCGGTTACGGCAAACACAGAATACACGGCAAACTGGACGCCACAGGCTACTTACTATCTTGAATCGTTAATTGTAAATTATGACGGGCAAACGACAAACGCTATAACGCCTGCTTTTGACACGGACACACCGAACTACTATGCTACAAGCACGATGGTAACCGGAAATGTAACGATAAAAGCAAAAGCGATAGACCCGAATGCAAAAATAACGATTATACTAAAAGGGACGACAAACACTATACTAAAAGCTGAAACGGCAAGCGGAAGCAGCGGCGTAAGCGGAACGACATCAGTGCCTAATCTTTCTTTAACTAATAAAACAATTCAGGTATCGGTAAAAAGCACATTGAACACGACGCAAGTTTATGAAATTGACCTGACTCTTGACCAGGGCTCAAAGGACGTATGGTCTGGTACTGTAAACAACAAACTGAATGGCGGCACATCGAGTGACGGCAAGGAGATTACTCAGCTTATTGCATGGAACGCCGACAGGAGCCTTAAAGCCGTGGCAACACTTGGCACCGGCAGCGGCTCACGCACCTGGACTATGGAAAAACATTCGTATGAGGCTTTTAGGCCGCAGACGTTTATCGTGTATTTGTCGGGAAGCGGTGTTAATTCTGTTAGCGATGAGATAACGCCTGCGGGCGCTCCTCTTGGCCCTGCTACAGGCATAGTCATTAACGCGACAAAGGCCGGAATCCGCCTTGCGGACGCCAACGAATTTTTACAGCTTGGCGACCCTGCAAACATAGACAAAGACTTTGCGCTGGGCGGCGACATTGACCTTGCAGGCACTGGGACCGACTGGACAGGCCCGGATGGCTACATAGGCCACTTTTACGGCAACGGCTACACGATTAGAGGACTGGTGCTGACGCAGTCAACTGGAACGGCAGGCTTGTTCGGCGGTTTAGGCAACAATGCGGTTGTCGAAAACTTTACGCTGGAGGTTAGCACTTCGGATAACTTAAAATACACCACGCCTATAACAAATATGTCATTCGGAGGCGTTGCCGGTTATTTAAGCAATACGGTTACAATTAAGAATGTAACTATAAATGGAACAATCGAACTATACGGGGTCAATTCAAATACAGGATTTATTATTGGCGGATTTGTTGGCTCGACAGGCACATCTTCAATTATTAACATTGATAAATGCGTTTCCAACATAAATATAAAAGTAAAGAGTTCGTTGCAGGGTAATTCCAACACATCAGGCGTTGGCGGATTTATAGGCTTGATTCATGGAGAAACCAATATAACCAACTCATACTCAACAGGGGATATAGAATTTACCAGCGGTGTAGACAGTTTCTTTCTTGCAGGATGTTTTGCAGGCGGAATTGGCAGTAACGTTCCAGGATATGAGAACTGGCATGTAACTATCCGCAATTCTTACGCATCAGGTAATTTAGTTATTGATTACAAGAACCGGACAGCGTTTAATGCCAACTTTAGCACCAATGTAGGCGGACTTGTTGGCGGCATAAGAAAAGTTGGTACTATTGTCGTAGAGAATTGTGCATATATTGGCAATAAGATTGTCGTTTTAAGAAGCAGCAGCGATGGGCTTATAGGCATGGGCAGAATTTACGGAGGCACCAACCGGAGCGCCGGTCAGATTGGCGATACCGCTAATTCGACTTTTACCAACAACATTGCGCGGCTTGGCATAACTTACGGCGCAACCACGTCTGCTTCCGACCAGGGAACGGCAAACAACAATGCAGGCACGCTTACCGAAACAGCGCAAAACGGAATCATGGCCGGCAACACATTTGGCCCAGGCATAGACGGCTCTGGCGTTTCTTCCACTGCGCTTACCCAGACGAATACATGGGGTACAACACTTGGCTGGTCGCAAACCATTTGGGACTTTTCCACAGTGGGCAGTCTGGGAAGGCCGGTATTGAAAAAATAGTTTAGTACGGCGCTGCGTGGCGGCCGCCACGCAGCGCCGTTGCCCCCTGCCTGCGGCATACTCTTGCGGGGCGCGGCCCCCCGCGGAGCCGCAGGCAGGGGGTGAAGGCGTGTGTATGCTTTGCCGGCAAAGCATACACACGCCTTGCGATAAGGCCGCGCGAAGCGCGGCCTCCTGCGGCCTCCGGCCGCCTCAAAAGATTTAAAGTGGAGAAAGTTGATTTACGGTAGTTTTATCCGTTCAAGGCATTTTCTAAAATTTGTTTTTTCCGTTCCGCCGCGCCGTCCATAACGGCTTGCAATTTGGCAATATCCGCTTCGTACTGTTCGATTTCGCGCACGATGCGCTGTTGTTCAGGCATGGGCGGAACGGGGATTTTTTTCTGATATATTTCATTTCTGTTTAATCCCGGAACTCCCATACCTTTATTTTGCGGCGTTATATCAATTCGTTTAAGCGATCCAAACAGGAATTTTAAATCAATTTCATTAGAAATTAATTTAATATAAAATGTTGTATCTATCGGATAACAATTTTCATTTTCCCATGTCAAAGCGCCAGCACTGCCCTTTCTACCAACAATAATACACGGGCCTTCAACAATATATTTATTATGAAAACCAACTCTGCCATTTGACCCCATAACTGGATATATACCTTCTTTAGGTACAGGAATTTTTACGCTATCAAAAGTTTTTCTGACGATTGAACCAAATTTGCTACCTGTTGCTTGCGATTGTAATTGTTGAATAAAATGTTTTAGAACATAAAAAATAAAATCGTTGGAAACTTCGCCTTTAGAACGAAGCCCATAGCATGATTGGTTAAATGCCATTGGCTTAGTAAGTTGCGCCATTGCGCCAACTGTTCCACGAGCAGAAATAATAATATCATTTTGTTTTAGCAATTGAGAGTTACAGTTTTCTAAGCCTTTTTTTGTAATGGATTTTTCTGCTTCTGAAACAAAACGCAACTCAGAACTAAAATCTGCTACACTTAACCATGAAATATCGCCATTCCAATATGATGGATTATTTGTGTCAGGTGTTCCACCGCTGATAATATCTACCAACGTAGAAACTGCGCGTAAAGGATACTTGCTCTTAATCTCAACCTTCTTTTCCGCTGTTGTTTTGAACGCCTTGTCAAATGTTACCCTGCTAAAATCAAGCGGATTAAAAAGCGGCGTTTTTATTTGGCTAATGTTCTTGTTCTGCGAAACAATAACATCTTCATCATCGTCATTTGTTTTGACTTCTTGCGCCCCAAGATATTTTATGCCTTCGTTTCCCTTTCTCGAACTCCATTCATAGCCCAAGAATTCTTTCATCGCTTTATGGAATTGTTAGCCGTAATCTGTTTTTTGTCCATACCCTGAAAAATATCAAATCTTTCCCGCGCTTCT
>JAIRPU010000104.1 GCA_031256815.1 Spirochaetaceae bacterium | reverse complement strand
CGCTTGCGCAGGCCGCGGGCTGGCGACAATGCCGCGCTCCGCGCGGCTGCCATCGTTTGCCAGCATCGTTTGCCAGCGCAGCGGGCGCGGCCATCCAGCAGCAGCCCCCGGCCGCCCCTGCGCTTCGTGCTACTTATTTAGCAAGTGGCTTTTTGGTATTATAAGCTTTAGTATGAAATTTCAATTATTTAATTTGCCGGATGATCTAAAGCGGGCGCTTGCGGATGCAGGCTATGTTGACGCTATGCCGGTGCAGGAAAAAGTCATCGAACTTGGGCTCGACGGGCGCGACCTCTACGTTCAATCTCAAACCGGAACCGGTAAAACAGCCGCGTTCTTAATCGTTATTTTTCAGCGTCTTTTTAACGACCCGGCGCTTAAAGGGCGCAAGGCGCTGATTATGGTTCCCACACGTGAACTTGCTGTTCAAGTTGAAGAAGAAGCAAAACTGCTTGGAAAGTATCTTCCCTACAAAATTGGAAGTTTTTATGGCGGGGTAGGCTATGGCGGGCAGCAGTCTTTGCTGCGGAAAGATGTAGATATTCTTGTTGGAACTCCCGGCCGTGTGCTTGACCTTAACGCCGGCGGCGAAATGAATCTTGCCGACATAGCGTTTTTGGTGCTGGATGAAGCGGACAGAATGTTCGATATGGGGTTTTACCCCGATTTACGCAAGTTAATAAAAGTAGTGCCGCCTCCCGAACGCCGGCAAACAATGCTTTTTAGCGCAACCCTTAATGTTTATGTTAAAAATCTTGCGCTTGAATATACAAAAGAGCCTGTGGAAATTGAAATTGAACCCGAACATATTACCGTTGAAGAAATTGAACAGCTGCTTTATCATGTTCCAAGTGAAAAAAAATTTTCGCTGCTTTTGGGAATACTGCGCAACAAACAGCCGGAAAGCGCAATAATTTTTTGCAACACAAAACGCTATGTAGAGGTTGTAGCGCGCCGGCTTCATTCAAATGGGATAAACTGTGAATTCATTTCTGGAGATTTACCGCAAAAAAAACGGCTTTCGCTTATAGACGACTTTAAAGCGGGTAAATTTCGCTATCTTGCCGCTACAGACGTTGCCGCGCGTGGAATTGATATTGAAGGGCTTGCTTTGGTGGTAAACTACGACCTTCCTGTAGAAGCCGAAAATTATGTACACCGAATAGGCAGAACAGCCCGCGCCGGCAAAAACGGCAAGGCCATATCATTTGCAAGCGAGCAGGATGTTTATGAACTAACCGACATAGAACGTTATATTGGCATAAAGATTCCTTCGGAAATTGCAGGCGAGCCGCTCTATGCGGAAGAAGAAAAAAGACGGCGCTTTGATGAAAGAACAAGAGACGATTCCGGCAAAGAGTACAGGCATGGCGACAAACGCAAAAGGGGCGGCAGAAAACATGAAGGCAGCGAAAAACGGCAGGATGCGGTACAGCGCGAAAACGAAAATTCAAACAGCCGGCAGGCAGCAAAACCGAAGCTTTTGGAGCTTTCGCTTGAAGAACGCAAGGCTTATTACGAAAAAAAATACGGCGGTAAAAACGCCAATAAACAAACAGCCGGACAAAAACCCGCTAATTCCGAAAGCGGCGTAAATACTGAAAAACCCCGGCGTTCAAGGAATAAACGCCGGTCCAATAAAAAGAATGACATCAAACAATTTCCCCCAAAAAAAGAACAGGCAGTAAGCGCCCGGCCGAATTCGCCTGCCAAAACAGGACTTTTTACAAAAATAGTTTCAATCTTCAAAAAAAAACCAGGAGCTTCATAAAAGGTTAAAATTGTGCTGTTTAGAATTGCCAGATTTTGTATCGTTGCATTAACCGCGTTTTTAATATCCTTTATTCTTGGGGTTATAAACGGGACAAAAATCGGCTTTGCTTCGCTGCGCGCTTTGTTTTTTGCGGCGCTATTCTTTGTTCTATCAGCCTTTTTTTTTATTATTTACAAAAAATTTTTGGACAAAGAAGAGGAAGAAGAATTCGGAGATTTTTCTGACGGGTTAATGCCTGCAACAGACGAGGTTGACGGCGCAATAAACGATAACAAAACGGCAGGTGTTTACAGTGCCGGGGAGGAGTTTAGTGCCGGATTAAACACGGATAATGCCGCCGGTTCAGAGGCTCAATATGCAGATTCTGGGGTTCAAAATCCAAAAACAGAAGTTCAAACCAATGCCGGTGATTTTTTGCTTAACCCACTAGAACAAAATGCTGGCCTTGAATATAATAAAGCAGGGTTAGTTAGCTCTGCTGCGGAAAACATTGATTTTAACGCGGCGGACTTTGCGCCCGGTTTGCCAGGCCTTAAAGCGGCTCCTGAACAGGAAGAAGTAGTTTCTTTGGGAAATGTTGAGCTGTCTGTAGGCAAAAAACCGGAAAAAAATATAGATTTGAGTGATTTGGGGCCTAATGTTGATGGAAAAAAGGTCGCTCAGGCGATACAGACGATGCTAAAAAAGGATGATAGCTAGGTATGGGGAAGTCACACCTCGACGGATTTTCCGAAGAAGAACTTTGGAAAAAGTACCGTGAGACTCGCGACCCTAGGATACGCGATAACTTTATTCGCCAATACGCTCCGTTGGTGAAGTACGTTGCAGGACGTGTCGCCGTTGGTATGCCAAATAATGTCGAGTTTGATGACCTTGTAAGCTGCGGCACATTCGGACTGCTTGACGCGATAGAAAAATTCGATCCCGAAAAGGTTGTTCAATTTAAAACCTATGCGGTTACACGTATTCGCGGCGCGATTTTTGACGAGCTTCGCGCTACGGATTGGGTTCCCCGCTCGGTGCGTCAAAAAACCCGCGAAGTTGAAGAGGCTATAGGCACGCTTGAGGCTCAATATGGCCGCGCCGCTACAGATGCCGAAATTGCTTCTTATCTTAAATTAGACGAAACCGAGTATAACAAGATGATGCGCCAAATTACGGCGACATCGGTACTATCTTTAAACGATGTTTGGTTTTCTGGCGATGAAAACGACAAAGTCTCCATTGGCGAGACAATTGAATCTCCCAAAAGTCTTGAACCAGAAATGATGGTAGAGCGTGACGAAATACGCCGTATGATAATGGATATTATTCAGGAACTTCCGGACAAAGAAAAAAAAATAATCATACTTTATCATTATGAAGATTTAACCCTAAAAGAGATTGGACAGGTACTGGAAATTACAGAATCCCGTGTTTCGCAGCTACACTCCAAAGCAATGCTTCGTATTCGCGCAAAATTAACTAATGTTCGTAAAGGGATAATGTAATGTTCACTTCAAATTACGTTAGAACGGAGGCAATATGGTCAATTTTGCAGGACTTCAAGCGGCGGTAAAGGCGCGGCTCGAAGAAGACCGCGAAATTCAAATCATTGATGCAGAAGGACGCAATGTTGAAGCAGCTTTAAACGAAGCCTCGCTTGTGCTTGGCGTGCCTGTGCGGAATTTGGAATATGAGGTAGTTCTTCTTAAAACTAGTTTTTGGGGAATTGGAGAAGACATTTGCAAAATAAGGGCCTTTGAGCGGCCAAATCTTAAAAAAGCAAGGTTGGAAGAAGCAGAGAATATTTCAGAACTGGAAGATTTTGGTGAACTTGAAATTATAAACGACCGCGATGGCGCCGTGTTTGTAAGAAGGCTGGTCAGCGGTGTTTTTATAAAAATTTTACCGCCGGAAGGCGAAGGTAAAAAAGCAACCATTGTAGATGTGGAACGCGCGCTTAGAAAAGCAGGCATTGTTGAAAATTACGATAATGATAAAGTTAAAGCTGCCGTTAGAAAAATTTCCGGGGAATACGAGCGGATTGGCGACTATATTAACAATATTGCAAATGATACGGCGGTAAGCGTAGAAGTAACCGACAATGAAATGTGCTGTTACATTACCGTTACTCCGCCTAAACTGGGCGGCTGTGATTTTACATTTGAAGACTATATGGATGTTCTTAAAAACAACACGGTATGTTATGGCATTAACGAACAATTTTTGTCCGATTTTGCCGACAAGCCGCTTTACAGAAAGCGTGTTTGTGTAGCAACAGGCAAAAAACCGATAGACGGCATGGATTCTTATCTTGAATATTACTTTGAAACAGACCAGTCAAAGGCGAGAATTGTTGCGGACGACAAGACAGGCAGGGTTAATTTAAAAGAATTAAATCTTATTCAGAATGTTACCAAAGGTCAAAAATTAGCCAGAAAAAACGATGCCGAAACCGGTGAAGACGGCAAAACAGTTACAGGCAAACTTCTGCCCGCTAAGGCAGGAAAAGATCTTGCCATACAACTTGGTAAAAACGTTAGTCTTGGCGAAGATGGAAAAACAATAATTTCTGACATAAGCGGACAGGTCGTTTTTTCCAATGGAAAGATTAATGTAGAAATGGTCTATATGGTTGAAGGTTCGGTTTGCCTTAAAACCGGTAATATTACCTTTCTGGGCAATGTTATTGTTACCGGCAATGTTGAAGAAGGCTTTTCTGTTCGCGCTGCCGGCAACATTGAAGTTTATGGCACAGTTACAAAAGCAGCGCTTGACGCCAAAGGCGAAATAATTGTTAATCAGGGAATTTCCGGCAAAGAAGGAATTACAATTCACGCCGGCTGCAATATATGGGCTAAATTTATAGAAAATGCAAATATAGATGCGGGAGATTCTGTAATTGTTACAGAAGGTATTATAAATAGCACGATTAACGCTTCCAAACGTATTATTTGCCAGGGAAAGCGCGCTACAATTATGGGAGGGCGCGTAGCTGCAGGCGATGAAATTTTTGCCAAACAAATTGGCAGTCCGGGCGGCAATGCGGAAACTATATGCGAAGTAGGTTACGACCCTAAGACTAAACATAAAATTGAACAATTAACGGCTCAAAAAGAAACGCTGCAAGCTGAATTTGATGAAGTGCAGTTAAATTTGCAGACTTTAACAAACATAAAAAAACAACGCGGTGGAACTCTGCCGGAAGATAAAGAGGCGTATTTTGCGGAGCTTGCACAAAAACGAACTGAAACAGAAGCTTTATTAAAAAAGATAGACGAAGAAATAACTCAACTAACTGAAGCGCTTGAAAAAATGCAGGTTCAGGGAAAGATAACCGCAACCGCAAAATTCTTCCCCGGCGCTGTTATTTCCATAAGGCAGGCGCGCGATACGCTTCGCACGGAGTTTAAAGCTTCTACATTTGTACTGGAAAACAACCTTGTTCGCGCAGTTCCATATTTAGACAAAGAAGCAAAACCCAAAAAATAGGCGCAGTGCGCAGCGCTTAAACGATTGATTTTAGTTTTGTAACGAAATTTTTGCTGAACGGCGCAGTGCGGAAGGGCCAAGCCATGAAAGCCCCAATGCTGTGCGTTTAAAGCGTATTTTTATTTCGTCATCGGTTTGGGCGAGCAATTCCGCGGCGTCAATAAAGCGTGGAAGGCTGCCAATTTTAGAATCTATTGTGGATATTGACTTTTTGTTGTGCGGGCACCAGCGTTGACATTCCATACAGCCGTAAAGCCGTCTTCCCCATAGCTTAACAATATCTTCCGGCACATGGTTTTCGTGGCCGGAAAGGTACCATTGCAAACAGCGCTCTTTTTTTAATGTGCCGTCAATAGCAAGCGCGCCTGTAGGACAGGCCTGAACGCAATAACGTCCGGCACATTCCGCGCAAGAAAGAAAGTTTTGCTTGGAAAGCGGCGCATCTCCTTTAAGTTCAAATGGCAAGGCAAGCGCGGCCAGCACAACATTTGAACCGGCTTCTGGTGTAAAAAGCAGGTTGTTTTTACCAATAAGGCCAAGTCCGCAATCGGCGGCAAGTGTTTTTTCGTTTATAAATCCCAATGGATTTATAAACGAGTTACAAAAAATCCTGTATTCTGCTTTGGAAGCGCCTTTTGTTTTTCTAATCTCTGAAGCGAGTTGTTTAAGGCGTATAACCGCTTCGTGGTAATAGTTTTTACGGGCAAAACCCGCAATTTCTGCAAAACCCGCCGGCGCAGCGCCTTCTTCGCTTGATTGTACAGCCAGGGCAACAAGCAACATGGAGCCGCCAAAAGGCGCGGGCGCGTAAATCCGCGCCCGTAAAAACCCCAGTTCAAGCGCCCGGGTTTTCAACGATTATTTACTTTAACTATAATTTTAAGAACTGTACGCGTTGTCGTTGCTGAATTACATGGAATTACTAAATAGACAGCTTCGCAAGTTGTTGGGCCGGTAACATCTACACCCTGAAGTGCGGTAATACGAAGGCGGTCCTGTAATTCAACCTTGGCATAATTAATGCCGCCATTGCTCGCATAAATAGACTGTGCCCCGAATGGGCCAAGGCCAGGGAATCCATCAGCGGCAGGATCATAGCCAGTTTGGGTTGCATCATCTTCTGTAAAGTAAAAATATTTGTTGGAGGCGTTTGCCGGTACAAAAAGCGGCTGCAGACCTTCAATACGCGAATCTGGCGGAGGATGGTCAGGAAGAGGGTACTGTCTAATAATATCATCTCCATACCATTCTGATAACGCAGTATTCATAGTAAGCGTATAAACTTTAATCAAAGTTCCAGAAGGAGTAGGAAGGGAACAATTAGTAGAATCAAATACTTTGTATCCGGTATTTACTGTATCATCATCTGTATATTTCGGAGTATTCTGCCATGTAACATTAGTTAATTGCTCTTCGGCAAAAGTAACATTATTCCAGTCTACTATTATTGTTGAATAAGTTTTACCTCCGTCGTAAGAGATTTTATAATTAGCCCGTTTAGGGTTGGCTCCATCCCAAATAAGCACGTTGAACCCGCCTTTTTGGACTGCTGAATTTGGCCCCCGGTAAAGCAAAGTTACAGGCGTACTGCCGTTATCCGAAAAATAATTTGGAGGATTATAATAAACAAGCTCTTTTAACATAGGGGTTCTTGACGGATTAAAATGAGAGCTTATCCTGTTATAGCTTGTAATATAATATTGAGAAAACAGGCGCAAAGATTCATTTTCTTCTATAATATCAACAAAATTTTTGTCTTGCACCATGCCGCTTATTGTTACCGCCGTATATTTGGAATTGCGGCTTACCGTCCCAAGCGAAAAGCTGTTTTCTATAGGGCGTTGAGTGGTTACAAGAGGAGGTATGGGTATTGGAGATCCTCCGGTAAGAATATTCTTTGGATAATCGGTTCGTAAATAGGCATAAGTCGAGGGAGTAGGATTGTAATTAACTTCATGCAATGCCGCAGGAATGCCATTAAATACCGCATTACCCCCAAGCGTAATTTCTGTAGCGCCATTGGAAAGCCGGCGCGTTTGTTTTATGCTTATTCCAGGAGGATTTACATCTATATATTTAGGATAACTACCATCCATATAACTATACGGCGAAGTTAAATCAAAGTCCACGCTAACATCGCGCGACATAAGGGGAAGCTGCGCCGGCGAACACTCTGCCAATACCAGCGCAAACGCAAGAGAAGCGGCGCAAAAAGCAAATAATTTTTTAAGTTTAGACCTCATATAAATATATATCGGCATATTTACAAATAAAGTCAAGCGCCGTATCGTATTGAAAAGCAAACGCTTTTTGTCGATAATGTGGTTAGGAGTCTGTATTGAGCAAATATATCTTAAAAAACGGCATTATAACCAACTCAGACGGCTTTGCTCCGGGAGACTTAACTGTTAAAAACGGGCGCATTTGCGGCAATGGGCAAAACGGCGTTATCTGCGATTTAGGCGCTTCATCTTTTGTTTATCCGGCGCTAATAAACACACACGACCATCTTCGCGGCAACTATCTGCCCCGCGTTGGGCCGCAAAACGGAGTTTTTTATCTTAACTGGCTGCCCTGGGATAACGACTTAAAAGCATCGCCCTGCTATGCGGAACGCAGCCGCGCGCTGGACATGGAAAAAGGCTATCTTTTAAGCGCCTACAAGACGCTCTTTTCCGGTATTATTACCGTTAATGACCACTTTCCGCATGAGTTTAACAAAAACATTCTTCCCACGCTTCCAATAAGAGCGATTCAAAACTATGCCATTGCCCACGAAGCTTCCTCTTACGAACTTAAATGGGGCGGCCCAATTACAGAAGAGCATGACATAGCAAAAAAAAACAACTGGCCTTTTATAACACACCTTGCCGAAGGCTTTGACGATGAATCAATGAATTCTCTTGCAAACCTGGAAAAAACCGGCGTACTTAGCAGGCACTGTCTGTTTGTGCATTGTATAGCTTTTAGCGACGAGGATATAAAAAAATGCGCCGCGGCAGGCGCAAGTATTTCATGGTGCGGCGCGTCAAATATGTTTATGTTTAATACCACCTGTAAAATAAAAAAATTTATAGATGCAGGAGTAAATGTAACAATAGGCACAGATTCTTCGCACACAGGGGCTTTTAACTTATTGGAAGAAATAAAATACGACCGTGAGCTGTACCGTAAAATGTTTGGCGAAGATTTAAACGCCAAATTAATTTTTAAAATGATAACAAAGAACGCCGCAAAAGCGCTCTGGGTGGGGGACTGCACAGGCGAGCTTAAAACAGGGTATAATGCCGATATACTTGTATTAAAAGCGCAAAAAGACGACGCCTACGAAAACCTTGCCGCAGCATCTTCAAAAGATATTGAACTTTTAATTTATGAAGGCAAAGCGATTTATGGCGAAGAGCGTTTTATTGCGCTTTTGGGCGGTAGTTTGCCGGAAAATTATACCATGCTTAAAGTGAATGGCCGTTCGATGTTTGTAACCGGCGACCCCGCCGCTTTATACAGGCACATACGCAAAGCAACCGGCATAAAAAAGATTTTGGATTTTCTTCCATTTGAACCAGAGGAACAGGATTAAGATAGTAAAATGCCGAGATCAATTGATTACAAGAAAGGCGCCATAGTTTATTTTGAAGGCGACAGGGCAGACAAAGTTTATGTTGTTCAAAGCGGGCAGCTCGACCTTAGTTCACACGAAGCGGAAAGCAACGAAGAACAGCATGATATAATAGGCCCGGGTGAGTTTTTTGGCGTAAAATCGTCTATGGGTAATTATCCGCGCGAAGAGGCCGCATACGTAACACAGGAATCAAAAATTATGGCATTTACAATACCTGAATTTGAAGCGTTTTGTATGAATAACACGCGGATTGTTATGAAGATGCTAAAAGTTTTTTCGAATCAGCTGCGCGAAATAAACCGGAAAACAACCGCAATACTAAAACAAAAAGCAGGCGACCCTGATGACGGATTATACAATGTTGGAGAGGTTTTTTTAAAACAAAGCCGCTATGAACGCGCATATTATGTTTTAAAAAAATATATAGAATCGTTCCCCAATGGTAAAAACATAGAAAACGCAAAAAAAAATATTGCCATACTGCAAAAAATAAATACAAAAAAAGGGGGATAATATGTCTATTGAAGCCCAAAATATTGTATATAATGATGGAGAAATTATATTTGCCGAATTTGAACGCGGCGATAAATTTTATTTAATTCAATCCGGCAGTGTTGAAATTATAAAAACCTTTGGCGAAGCTTCCAAAACAATTGATATATTAAAACCAGGCGAAACTTTTGGCGAAATGGCCCTGCTAGAAGATTCACCGCGTTCCGCAACCGCAATAGCGCTTGGCGAAACAAAACTTACGGCATTCGGACGCGATGGATTTGAACAGCTTGTATTAACCAATCCTCAGCTTGCGTTCAGGCTGCTAAAAATGTTTGTAAGGCGCATTTACGAGGCAAAACGCCGGGCTTTAATACTTGGGTTAAACGAACCAAACGCCCGTGTTGCGGATGTTTTTTTAATGCTGGACGAAAATAACACGCATACCAGCGTCAGCACAGAAACAAAACGCGAATTTACAGTAACAATAGATTCTATTGCGCGCTGGGCTGGTTTAAGCGTAAGTCAGGCAAAAGAATCGGTCGGGTATTATATAAAATTAGGCTATTTAGAACTGTATAAAGACAAATTTGTTATAAAAAATATTAACAATTTTATACGTATAGTAAGCATGGCGCGGGGCAAACACAAACGCGGAGCAGATATTAATGAAATTTAAAAAAATTTTTCTGCCGTTTGTTTTTGCAATGCCTTTTTTTGTGTTAAATGCCCAGCAGCAGTCCAGAAGCCGTCTTTCCGCAGGAATAGAACTTTATGGAGAGGGTTCATGGAACAATGCCATTGCTGAACTGCGCCGTTTTCAGGCAGAAACTTCGGATAAAACGATGCGCGCCGAAGCGCAGTTCTGGATAGGAATGAGTAATATTGCCGCAGGCCGTTACGCCGAAGCTCTGCGCGACTTTGACGAAATTACGCGGATTGACAGCGCTTCGGTGCGGAATTTTGACGCCATGTATCAAAAAGGACGCGCTTTGTATTATCTAAACAATTACAACGACGCAATAATTTTTTTTAAAAATTACTCTGATAATATCAGCACAGGCAATATCTATTCCGGAGGCTCTGCAAATGATTCTTATAACAGAAAAGCAGCCGCAATTTTTTGGATAGGAGAATGTTTATACGAACTTGAAGAGCTTGAACGCGCCGCAAAAATTTATGAAACAATTGTATCTCAATATCAATCAAGCGTAAAATACGAAACAGCGCAGCTGCGGCTTTCAATGATAAAACAAAAAAAGACTGAAGAAGGCCTTTTGGAAATTATCAGGCTGAGCGATTCAAACGATGAACAGGGAGGTGGCGCATATAACGATGCATTGCTTTCCTATAAAAACAGTATAGCGCCATTTTTATTGCAGTCCCAAAATGAAAATTCACGAAGGGAAACAGACTTAAAAACACCTGTGTTCAGGCCTTCGCCATTAATTCCTGGCACAGTGCCGCAGAATACGGAAGGGCAAAATTCAGCTCCCATAACAACAACACAGGACTCAAATACGCTAATGCGGCTTTTGCAAATAAAAACCAAAAGTTTAGAAATGATGGAACGGCTTACCTCTACATTAAATGCATTTGAATCTCTTGAATGGGAGAAACGTGAATCATGGTAAGCGCCTGTTATAAAAATATTTTTATAATTTTTATTTTAATTGCCTCAGCCGGAATGTTAAACGCCGCAACTTACGAAGACGGCAGGATAAAACTTGTATTGGACGAAGCGGCCGGACGTTTCTCTCTTTACTATATGACAGACGTAGACAAAAAAATTTTTGAACCGCTGTTCTGGGACCGTGATAAAAAAACAAGTTTTATAGGCGTTATGCTCAATAAAACAGAATACAGAATGGGCGAAACAATGCGCTTCCGCGTTTATCTGCGCGGCACGGACTTTAGGCCGGCGCTTGTTTTTGAATCACCTTCTGTGCAAATAACCGCCGAATTTTCATTTATACGCACGGCAAGTTCCGGCGTAAGCAATGGAATCCGAATCGATATGAAAATGGAAAACTGGGGCGAAAAAACCATTGATATTGGAATGCGGCTGGTTATAGACACAAATTTGGGCGAATCGTCAAAACCCGATTTTCATACAAACCTGCGTCCTATTGAATCAGAACTTATGATAGACCAGACCGACCGCGACCAATGGTGGCTTTCGCGCAACAGTAAATATGGGCTTATGGGCAGCGTTTTTGTTGACGGCACCGACCCTCCAAGCGCCATTCATTTTGCAAACTGGAAGAGAATTTACAGCGCAAACTTTAAGCCGGAATATGTTCCAACGCGAAATTTTAATGAAATGCCGTTCTCCATTCGGGATTCTGCTGTTTGTTACTACCTTGATTCACGCCCGCTTGAAAAATGGGAATCCAGAAAATGGACAGTGCTGCTTGCAGCCGAAGACAAATATGGTTTTGACGTAAAAAAAGCGGAGCCTGTAATTCGGGAAAGAATTATTGAAGAGCGGGTTGTAACAGGCGGCGTGCGCGGCGAAGACAGGTTTATAACACCACAGGCAAAAGATGCTGTTAAAACTCCTGAAGAAAAAGCCAAAGAAGAAAAAATCAAAGACGAAATACTTAAAGAAGCGGCAAAAGAAACGCTAAAAGAAAAAACCAAAACTGATTCAATTTTACTTCCCATAGGGCCTGTAAGGGTAGATATAATGACACTGCGCGAATTAATTTATAAAGTAGACGAGTATATTTATTTTGGCACAGCTATTTCAGAAGAAGAATTACGCGGCATGGAAATGACATTAATTCGTCTGGAATCACGATATGGAGGACTGTTAAGCCCGTATTTTAGGCCGCGTTATGAAAGATAAACTCTTGTATACAGCGCTGCGGCTTGCGCGCAAAGGCAAATATGGAGATGTAATTTCACTTATGGAAAGTGAAATACTACGCTACAGGGACTCGTTTAGATTTTATTATATTCTTGCACTAAGCTGTCTTAGAACAGGCGATTTTGGCAGAGCTTATACCTATTTTAAAAGCGCGCATGATATAAAAAACCGCGATGTTAATGTACTGCTTGGAATTGCCGCGTTAAATATTAAACGCGCAGAAAGCGCGCGCGCTGTAGATATGTATCTTAAAATAATTGACATTGAACCAAAAAACAAAACGGCGCTTGCCGCCCTGTCGGTTTTGCGCAGGTATGGCGGCAGCGAAGAATTGCATGAATGGGTTGAATCCGGCAAAATAAAAAAATTGTATCCGCCGTTTCCAAAACTCCCTTTTAATGCAAAACGTTTTTTTATTGGACTGTTAATAACATTAACTTTTTCCGGTTTGGTTTTTTTTTCAATAACAAAATTAAATATTCTTTCAAATGGAATTATTAATGGAAACCATCCGCTGCGGCCTGGTTTTAACGATTCTGTACTTTCCAGTAAAGAAAAAGCCAATACTGTAGAAACAGGCGGTGTATACGAGCTTATATTAACGGAAGCAGAGGTTTTAAAAACCTACGAAGCGGCGCGTTCAAATTTTAATTTGTACAACGACAATCTGGCGCGTTACTATATAAATAAACTATTGTTTTCCAATTGTTCTTCAGGAATAAAAAACAAAGCAAAAGTTTTAATTAAATACATTGATGAAAGCAGGCCGGATTTTGCAACACTAAAAGAAAATTTTAGTTATCAGGATGTAAAAAACGAAGCCTATTTATATTCCGGCTGTTATGTTATTTGGAGCGGCAGGACATCAAATATTGAACAGGAAGAAAATTCTACTTCTTTTTCCCTGCTTGTTGGCTACGAAAATTTTAAAGTTCTTTTGGGTACCGTTTCTGTCCACTGCGATTTTGCATTCGATATTGATACAGAACGCCCCATTAGGGTTCTGGGGCAGGTTCTTGCAAATCAAAATGAATTTTCTCTTAAAGGAATAAGCATTCATCAGCAATAAATTTTAACTCTGGTTTTTTTGTGTGTCTTTGGAAAAACTTAAAAGTTCGCCTGGACGCAGATCCATAAGTTTTTCCAGCGCGCGTTCTTCAGCAAGAAGCTGCGCAGCAGCCTCGGCAAGCGCAATTTCTTTTTGAATACGTTCTGTTTGAGCGTCAAGCAATTCTATTCCTGTAAGCTGCCCCAAATCGTACTTTACCTTTACCAATGCAAAGCGCGCTTCGGCAAGCCGGGAAGTTTCTTTTGCAAGCAAAAGTTTTTCTTCGCTAAACCTGCAGCGCTCTATCGCAATTTTAACGTTTCGTCCTGTTCTTTCAAAAAGAAGCTCGAACTTTGAACGTTCCAGCGAAAGCGTAAGCTGCGGTTCATGCAGGGCAGGCCATCCCGCAGGATTTGAAAGCGGCGTTAATTGCCCCTGCAAACGCGCTGTTTTTGTTTTACGGCCTTCGTAACCAAAATTCAGACCGGAACTCCCCGATAAAAATGGAGTATCAAATTCAAGAGTAAGTCCGGCTTGCCATGTATGCTGGGTAAGCGGATAGCGGCTGCCGCGGACAATAAAACTGCCGTTTGCTTTTATTGAAGGAAGCCAGGAGCGCGCGGCAAGCCGCGTTTCTTCTTCTTTTTCTTTTATGGCAAGCCGGGCCGAAAGCAGCTCCGGATTTCGCGCCTGCGCCGCGCTGCAAACTTCTGTTGTATTAACATGAATAGCTTTGCGGTTTATATCTATTTTTTCGATAAGTGTCGGCAAAGTTTCCATGCCAAGCATTTCTGCAAACTGCTGCTCTGTTTCGGCAAGTTCCAATTCCGACATTAGAATTGCAATTTTAGAATCTGCTATTGATATATCAAATTCGGCAAATTCAGCCGGCAGCGCCATTCCAAGCTCAAGTTTGACGGCAAGCACGCGCCGTTCCGCCTCCAATGAATCCAAACCGCGCTTTCTAATTGCAAGCGTTTCGCGCCCAAGCAAAATAGAACGGTAAATTCCAAGCGCCTCTTCGTAAATATCACTTTTTGCGCTTTCCAGCCCTGCGGCGCGTGTCGCAAATTTTGCTTTTTCGATTTTGCGCGATGTGGCAAGCCGGCCGCCATCAAAAACCAGCTGCTCCAAACTAAGCGCATAGTTTTTTTGAAACGAATCCGGCCCGTCAGGGTCGAGCCTGTCATCTTCGTAGGCGGATATACTGAGTTTGGGGAAATAGGCGCGCCGGCCCCATTTCCAGACATCACGCTGTAACGCAAGCATTGCCTCCTGATGACGCAGGTCTTCAGACGCTTCTACCGCGATTCTTCCTGCGTCCGCAAATGACAAGCCTGTGCTTTGCGCATTAACAAACATTGGCGCAGATAAGCATAAGAAAAAAAAGACAGCGCAAAAAACAGTTTTAAAAATAACAGAGTTAAAAATTTTATTGTTCATAAATTTGTCTCATTGCCATTCGTGATGTGTTGGAAGCGCCGTTTTTGTAAACGGCAGCTTCGCCGGATGTATTTATTTTTTCAAGTGATTTTAAAAGTTCGTTTACAGAACTCCTCAGCATTGTTTCTGTGTTTTTTGAAGAAGCAAACCCTTGCGTCCCCTGCGCTACAGTTCTGCCGGACGCAATTGGAGTTTCAATCCGCAGACTGCTTCCTGTGCCGTCTTGCGGACGATTTGCAGGCCAAAGTACAACCTCTAAAGAAACTGATTTTTTCGATTCCCAGCCGACATAATAATCACGCTCGGTTGCGCGGACTTCTACAACATAGTCCACATTGTCTTCGTCCGCAACAAACAAATATCCTTTTTCAAGAAACAACAATGGCAGCAGTTCAGAAATTTCGCGTTCAATTGAACGTCCGCCGCCAGGTTTGTCGGCAATAATACGTCCGGCTTTTAACTTTCGTTCAATTTTAGAACCATCCTGAAACCATGACGCGCTGTTTTTTATCGTAAAACCCGATGTAGCGCATGAAACAGCGCATACAAAAAATACAAACAAGCAAAGGCATAAATTTAATTTAAATAAACATTTTTTTGTTTTATTCACTGTTTTATTCATTATTTTATCCCTTCCAAAATATTTTTTTCCAAATTATCTATAACGCGCTTAAGCGCTGTGCCTTCACCTGCAAGCGCACGCGCGCCGGATAAATCCGAAATTGCCTCTTCGGTGCGGCCTGCCGTCCAGTGCCGGCGCGCCCTTTCCAAAAGCACATAGGCAGACTCCGTTCCTGCCTGTACCGCGCGGTCAAGATATGCAATTGAAGCGGCCTCTCCTTCTTCGCTGTTTCTTAAAAGCTCGTATGCAAAACGAAGCACACGCACATCATTTGGGTCGCTTGCAAGCAGCGCCTCGATAAGCGAAAGCGCCCCTGCTGTTTCACCCCTTTCGCGCATTATTCGCGCAAGATAAAGCGTGGCGTCTGTATGCGCGGAATTTTGTTTTAATACAGCGCGAAAGTCCGCCTCCGCCGCTTTGTAGTCATTTAAAAAATACTCTGTTTTTCCACGCAAAACGAGCGCGGGGATAAAATGATTTATTGCTTTTGTTGAATTTTCGCCGGATAACAGCATTTTTGCTTCGTTAAATTTACCTTCATTAAAAAATGCCGATGCCCTGACGTACAAGCGCATTGTTTCTTCATCCGTTTTGGATGAACACGAAATAGCGCAAAGCGCAAAAAACGCAGCAAAAATAAAAATTAGCTTTTTCATAATTAACCTCTTGTTATGTATCTAATACGGTCTGCAAGACGGCTGTCCTGTTTTGAAACGAGCTTTTCCTGCATATTAAACCATTCGTTAAAGGGCGCGCGCGCGGCCAGAGAACGCAGCACACCTGTTGCATAGAGCGTGTATGGATTATCCGCAAGCGAAATAAGCGGAAGCAATTCGCTTAAACAAGACGGGTCGTTATTGTTCACTGCGCGGCTGATAAATTCATCAATTTCGTTTTTGGAACGGATTGATTTTGCGTTTTCCTGTTTTAGGCCGGAAGCTTCCGCTAAAATAGCGCGCGCGCCTGACGAATAGGGTCCCTCCGGCGCAAGGTTTATGCAGCGCTCCGCAAACCCTGTTGCCGCGCCATATTTTATGTGCCGCGCCCCAAAATACCAATATGCCGGTAAAATTTCGTAGCGGGCGCGGATTGCGCTGTAAAACGATACTTCGGCGTTTGTTGCCACACCCGATTCCATAGCGCAAACAAGGCGCATCCAGCGGGAAAAACTATCCGGCTCTTTATCGTTTGCAAAAAGCATTTCGAGCTTTTTTAAAGCAGACTCAAAACGCTCTTCAATAAAGTCGATAGTCGCGTCTGCGGCAGCAATGGCCGCCTCTCTGTCTTTGTCCGGAATTCCGCTTGTTTTTTCATCGCGGTAAAGCGCTTTTATTTTTTCAAGGCCATTCTTTATAGAAGCGGCGCTTTCTTTGCCGTTTGATGAATATGAATATGTCCAGCAAAGGTCTTTATAAGCGGCTATAACCGCGCCGGCATAATCCCCGGCACTCTCTCTAATGCCCGATTCGTTAATACCCAATCCGGTCTGATAGCTGCGGGAACGCTCTGCTTCCGCAATAGCGGCGAGTTCTGTTTCCAAGTCTTTAGCTGCCAGTTGTACCGGAAAACCTGCGGCGCTTTTTTCTGAATTTGATGCTGTATCAGCAACAATCACGTTATCTGTAGATACAGTTTTTGTTCCACAAGATAAGCTTACAAACGAAAAGGCCGCCGCAAGCGCAATAGAAAATCTGCGCATAAAAATAACCTCCAGTTATAATGTTCGCCTTCTGTCTGTACAAAAGACGTCAATAATAAAAAGGAGTGCTTATGCGCCACGCTTCATGACGGATGTTTTTTTATTATTATTCGCGGGAAATTATGCCCTCTGCCGCGCGCATTCCGGACGCCCATGCTCCGGTAATTCCGCGGCTTGTGCCGGCGCCATCCCCGATAAGATAAACATCGCAGGCAGCCATAAAAAATTCATTTATAAAAACAGGTTTGTTGGCATAAAGTTTTATTTCCGGATAATACATTATTGTTGCGGGGTGCAGCACGCCGGGAACTATGGTATCCAATTTTTTTAAGGACTTCCAAATTGAATTTAAAAATTTTGCCGGAATAGCCAAAGAAATATCTCCGGGTGTGGCATCGTTTAATGTAGGCTTAAAGTCGTAAAGGTCATCGTTAAGCGCGTTTCGTGTTGTTCTGCGCCCCAGGCGGAAATCGCCTATACGCTGCATCAATGGCTTGCCGCCGCCGGAAAGCATGGCAAGAGAGGCCAGATATTCGGCGTAATCCTGACCAGACGCTATAGGCTCTGTAAACGAAACAGAGCGTAAAATGGCAAAGTTTACAAGTCCGTTTGGCGTCCGGTTTTGTGAAAACGCATGACCGTTTACGCTGTAATAAGTTGTTCCACTTTTAGAAAGATATTTTTCCTGAACAACATGAGCATTGCCTGAATTCGTACAAAAAGTTCTTGTGCTTTCCGGAAACAGGAATTTTGGGTCATAATAATCACGAACTATTGAATAACGCTCCGCAGTAGTTTCTACACGAATGCCAACATCAATGCTGTTGTCGGAAAATTCAATTTTAAGAGACTTCATTAAATTTCTTAAAAAATCAAAACCGCGCCTGCCCGGCGCCACAACAAGAGCTTTATATTTTACTTCACGTTTTGAAGTTTGAGCTGTGTGAGAGTCGGCGTCAACATTAACAAGCGATTCTGCAAGCGCTATTTCCACTCCACGCTCTTCAAGCTCTTTTGTAAGCCGTTTTATAAGCAAAATTCCACCGTCTGTTCCAAGGTGCGCCTGCCGCACACGCAAAAGGGTTACGCCGATTCTGCCGGCGCGCCTTGCATAAACTTCAACATTATCTTTTTCCAGAATTAAAGGGTTTAAAAAATGTTCCAGCCTTTGAAGATAAGGCACAGCGTTTTTTTCGTTCCAGTAATCAAGCGGAAAGCCTATTGGAAAAGTCCAGTTCATTTTACAGTCATTGCGAAGCCCGCCGGAAGAAACCTCTCCGGATTCAAGAATAAGTATTTTACTTTTTGGTTTTTTTTCGAGCAGCGCAAAAGCGGTTCCAAGTCCGGCCGGCCCGCTTCCGGTTATAACACAATCATAAGTCATGAGATTTGCTGTTGCGTGAAAGCCGCACAAATTTTTCGAGCTGCTCCATCGCTTTGCCTGAATCTATTGTTTCGGCAGCAATCTGAATTGCCTGCGGCAGAGTAATATTTGGTTTTGCCGTATAAATAGCGGCGGCGCTGTTAAGCACAACGGCATCGCGCTGCGGGCCTTTTTTGCCATTAAGAATATCGCGGGTTATACGCGCATTTTCTTCGGGAGAGCCTCCAATAAGCTCTTCTTTGCGGCAGCGTTTAAAACCGAACTGTTCGGGTTCTATAACATAAGTTTTATGTGTGTTTCCGCGCACTTCGCAGATACTTGTTGGAGAAGAAATAGAAATTTCGTCCAGGCCGTCATGCCCAAATACAACAAGCGCATTATGTACGCCGAGGTTTTCCAATACTTTTGCCATTGGTTCAACAAGCGCTTCTTCAAAAACACCAAGCAGCTGCATTGTTGCGCCGGCAGGATTTGTAAGCGGGCCAAGAATATTAAAAATTGTTCTTATGCCAAGTTCCCTGCGGACAGGAGCAACATACTTCATTGAAATGTGATAGTTTTGGGCAAACAGGAAACACAGGCCAATCGTTTTAAGAAGGTTAAGGCTTGCGTCCGGCGGAATATTAATATCAACGCCAAGCGCTTCAAATAAATCTGCCGCGCCCGATTTGCTTGATGCGGCACGGTTGCCATGTTTTGCAACCGGAATGCCTGCCGCCGACGCAATCAGCGCCGATGTTGAAGAAATATTAAACGAATTTGAATGATCTCCACCGGTGCCTACAATTTCCAAAACATCAACATCATGTAAAATACGAATACAATGCTTTCTCATTCCGGCAGCGGCTGCTGTAATTTCTTCGATAGTCTCGCCTTTAACAGCCATTGCCGTTAAAAATGCGGCCATTTGAATATCGGTTGCCGCGCCTATCATTATTTCATCTATGACTTCTTCAACTTCGTTATAGCTAAGATGTTCACGTTTTGCGGCCTTAATTATGGCTTCTTTTATCATATAAAGCGTTGTTCCTTATAAAAAAATAATATCACAAGAGGCCGGTATATGCAACAACTGATTTTATTCTGTAATTAACATGGCATCGCCGTAGCTAAAAAATCGGTAGCCTTCGTTTATAGCGTTTTTATAAACCGAAAGCAGCAGCTTACGGCCTTCTTCCGCATTTGATTTTGTTCCGCAAAATGAAGAAACAAGCATAAGCAGCGTTGATTCAGGTGTGTGAAAATTCGTAAAAAGCATATCCGCAGTTTTAAATTTATAATCGCCATAAATAAACAGAGCGGTTTCTCCAATGCCGCGCCTTAACTCGCTGCCATTCCATGCCGATTCCAAAGCGCGCAATGTTGTTGTGCCGATTGCTATTACAGGCCTTTTATCACGTTTGGCAGCCTCAAATGCCAGCGCCGGTTTATCATCAATAAAAAAAAATTCGCGGTGCATTTTATGTTCTTCAATTTTTTTTGCGCGCACAGGAAGAAAGGTTCCCAGTCCAACGTGCAAAGTTACAAATATTGTTTCTATTTTGCGTTTTTCAAGTTTATCCAAAACTGCAGCGGAAAAATGAAGCCCCGCCGTTGGCGCGGCGATAGAGCCGGTATTTTTGGCATAAACAGTCTGGTAACGCTCGCTGTCCGCTGAATTGTCTTTTCGTTTTATATAGGGCGGCAGCGGAATATGCCCGTGTTTTTCAAGCCAGCCGTCTGTTACAGGCGAAGAAAATTCAAGCATAACCACACCGTTATTACAGCCTTTAATTTTAGCGCTTATGTTATCGTTAAAATAAAATTGAGTTTCTGGTTTTAGCTTTTTTGAATTTTTTGCAAGCGCGCTCCAAATTGTAAATTCTTTGTTTTGAGTTTCTATAAGCAAAAATTCTATTTTTTTACCGCTATCGCAGGCGCCCTGAATTCTTGCCTTGCGCACACGGGTATTATTAAAAACGACAAGGCTGTTATCAGAAATTAAATCCGGAAAATCAATAACTTTTTTATGAAGCACAGCGCCGTTCGTTTTATTTAGTACAAGCAAACGGCTTGACCCCCGTTCATTTAAAGGATTTTGAGCAATACATTGAGCGGGCAATTCAAAAAAAAAGTCTGATACGTTCATATAAGTTCCATAATTTTTTTAAGTTCGATTTCGGATGTTTGCGCTTCATCATTCCAGGCCGAATCGAGGCAATTTCCAGGCACGAATCCGCGGATATTCCAGGGAACAGCTCCGGCAAGCTCCTTAAGCGCAGCAATATCCGCTTTGTTAAACATTGAATGAGGTAAAACGAGGCTTCTAAACTCCACTTTTGTTTTACCGGCTTTGTACGCTTCACGCAAAATTGCGGCGCTTTTTACAATACTTTCTTTTATTTTTGAATTGGATTCAGAATTATCCGAAGGGGCGGCTAAAATTTTTATATACGACTCCGGTGAAAATTTTAAATCCATTGCAATATAAGAAGGCGTTGTGGCAGCTTCTTCCAGCAGAGCGGAGAGAACTTCCGGTTTTGTGCCGTTAGTGTCAAGCTTAACGTCAAGCGAAAATGATTTTATGCGCGCAATAAGCTGTGCAAGTTCAGAAAAAAGCGTTGGTTCACCGCCGGAAATTACAACGCCATCAATAAGATTGGCGCGTTTTTCTATATGTGCCAGCGCTTCATCCAGCGTAACAAGCGTTTCTTCCGCCTTGCCGGAAATTAAATCGCCATTATGGCACCACGGGCATCTTAAATTACAAAACGAAAAAAATATCGCAGCCGCTACTTTTTCCGGATAATCCACAAGCGTGGTTTTTCTAAAAAAAACTTTTGTATTCATATTTCATTTTAAAATGCTTTATGCTTCCAAAAAACGCTCTGCAATGTCAAGTAGTTCCGAAAAAGGCGCAAAACACGTTTTTGTTTCGGGAAGAGAGCGAATAAATACTTCGCCGTAGCGTTTTTTTATAATGCGGCTGTCAAGCACCGCAACAACTCCTCTATCGCTGGAGCGGCGCATAAGGCGTCCAAAACCTTGTTTAAATTTTATTACCGCTTCCGGTATGGAAATTTCCATAAAAGGGTTGCCGCCCGCGCGTTCCACCGCTTCGCGCCGTGCTTCAAAAACAGGGTCGTTTGGAGTCCTGAATGGCAGACGGCATAATACAACAAGCCTTAAAGTGTTGCCAGGGGCATCTACGCCTTCCCAAAAAGAATCTGTGGCAAAAAGCACGCTGGATTCATCTTCAATAAAAACACGCAAAAGCCGGCTGCGGTCGTCATCGCCCTGTTTAAGACAGCGAATTTTTTTTGCGCCAAGCGCCGGCGCGGTATGTTTATAGCAGCTCTCCAGAGCTTCAAAAGATGTAAAAAGAATCAATGCTGAACCATAAGCCTTTAAAACAAGCGCTTCCACAGCGTTGTTTATAAAATTGCGAAAACGCGCCTCCTCGGGAAGCGGAGCGTCAACAGCGGAGGCAAGCAGCACAGCCCTTTTATAAGGGAAGGGAGAGGGAAAACATCCGGTTTTTATTTGACGTTTATTGTTATCTTCATCACGGGCAAGCGCAATCCCGCTGCGGCGCATCCAATAATCAAAACGTTCCGCTATGGTAAGAGTTGCCGAAACACAGATTACCGTTTTAAAACGCTGGAACAGCGCGGCGTTTAATTTTGAGGAAATATCCATTGGGGCGCGTATCCACTGCGCATAATCTCCGCCTTTTTGCGGACTTCGGCGTTCAACCCAAAACACATCATCAACATAGCCTTCAAACGCGATAAATGCCGCGCAGAGATCCGCCGCGCTTGTCAATCTTAATGTTAAAGCCCGCGATTCACGCAGCAGTGAATCTGTTTCGGAGGCTGTACCTTCGTTATTTTCGTTTTCTTCTTTTGGATATTTTTTTTCCAGCGAAGCTATAAGTTCCAAAATTTGGGAGGAAAAGCGCATTAAGGTTTCGCGAAGGGCGGCAAGCGGCGCTTCAAGGTAGGACGAAATAAGGTTTTTACGCTGTACGATAAACCTAAAAACACTTTCCTTGCCGCAAAGTTCAAGCGCGGCGGCATCGAGTTTTGCCGAAGCGCTGCGTATGGAATCTATTGCGTCCAGCCATTCGCCTGTTTTATCTTCGCCGCTGCCGGCAAAAGCGCTTATTTTTAACATAAGCCCCGATTTTCGGGCGCCTTTTTTGCGTAAAAGCCTTCCAAGCGTATGGTATAGCGCCGGAGAGCTTAGTTCGGACGAAAGAAAATTTGTAGCAGCATCCTCTATTGTATGCGCTTCGTCTATAATAATCCTGTGGTAAGGCGGCAGGACAACAGCGGCGCTATAACCCGCGCCATCGTTTCTGGCGGCAATGTCCGCAAAAAGCAAATAATGATTAACAACGAGAATCCGCGCGTCCAGCGCTTCACGGCGGCGCGCCATAAAAAAACAGCTTTCGCGGAAAAAACAGCGCGCGCCAAGGCACGTATCCCCATCCGAAGCAATTCGCGCCCAAAGCGCGCCGCCCGGCAAAAAAGGCAGTTCGGAACGGTCGCCGCTTTGTGTTTCTTCGGCCCATTCCATAATTTTTTTGATGCTCTCTTTTTCGTTTAAATCGAGATAATTCTGACTTTCTCTAAATTCATCCTGTAAACGGCGGTGGCAAAGGTAGTTTGCCCGTCCTTTTACAAGAGCCGTTTTTATTTTTAGACCGAGCGCTTCTGTAACAAAAGGAATATCTTTTTCAAAAAGCTGATGTTGAAGCGTAATGGTTGCTGTGGAAATAACAACGCGCTCGTTACTTTGAGCGGCAAAGGCAAGCGCGGGAAGCAGGTATGCAAACGACTTCCCAACGCCTGTGCCTGCCTCCGCCGCGCATAGCGCATCTTCGTTAAAAGCATCGATTACGAGCCGCATAAGCCCAAGCTGCGCTTCACGCGGCTCGTAATGGTCAAGCTTTTTTGAAACCGCGCCTCCATCTTCAAGTTCTGAAAGAATGTTGGCGGCATCAAGCATAATTTTAGACGGTAAGGTAGGCATACTCCTTCATAACAGCGTCTATAACTTTTACAGCGTCAGCGCTTATGGAATTTTCTCCACGTTTCCATGTTACAACCTTTCCATCCTGCTGGCGAACTTTAAAACTATCGCTGTTCAAAGGCAAAAACCCGCGGTTTTCGCTTTCGTTAAAGTCTTTTTCGCTTGCAAAAACTGTCCATTTGTCTTTATACGGCGCTCCGGCGTGCGGGCAGAAAATCGCGCAGTTACCACATTCGTTGCACATTCTGTCGATATGAACTATTTGATTGGGAGCGGTAAAACCAGCCACAGATATTGCCACATTTGCGCGGTTAGGACAAACATCGGCGCAAATTTCACAAACCGAATCGCAGCCCAAACAACGGTAACCGTCGGTTGGCCCTTCCTGCTTTGGCGCAAGTACGCCTTTTTTGAAATAATAATCTGCCGCCGGAAGTTTTTCTACGCCAACTTTAATAAAATCATTGCCTAAAGAGAGTTTTTTTAGAATGTCCAGCGCGATTGTCTTGCCATCGGCAAGCCCTTTAACAACAGTTGCAGGGCCGGCCTTGCAATCACCGGCAATGTAAACATCAGGAATGGAACTTTGACAAACTGCGTTTACCTCCGGCAGCCCGCGCCCATTAAGTTTAATTCCGTTTTTTGCAAAAAGAGAGCTGTCTACCTGCGCGCCTGTCGCACCGATTACCGTGTCAAACTGCATTTCGAGTTTTTGGCCTGTGCCGCTAACACTGCGCCGTCCTTTGGCGTCGTATTCGCCAAGCTTCATTGTATCGCAAACAAGAACGCCGTTTTTAAACGATTCCGGCGAGCAAAGCTCGATAAAGCCAATGCCGTCTGCAAGCGCAAGCGCCCGTTCTTCATGTTGAGCGGGCATTTCCTGCGCTGTTCTTCTGTAAACAATGGCGACTTTTTCTACGCCCTTATTCTTTTTTGCAGCGCGGGCACAGTCCATTGCCACATCTCCGCCGCCTATAACCGCAATATTCCTTCCAATAGAAAGTGAACAGCCGGACGCTTTGGAATCGGCAAGAAACTTTAAGGCGTCTATTACTTTATCCGCGCCTTCCTTTACCGGGTTAACGCCTGCTTTCCATGAGCCTGTAGCAAGCACAATAAATTCATGCTGTTTTTTAAGTTCAGGAATATTGTAATCTTCTTTTACGCCAAACTTGAATTCCACGCCTGTTTTGAGCGCAAGCTGATAGTCAAGCTCGATGTCATTTTTGGAGATTCTGAATTCCGGTATTACATTCTGAACAATACCAAAAGGTTTATCAAGTTTTTCGTAAACGGTAACCGGTACTCCATTTCGTCTTAAATAAAGCGCTGCGGCAACGCCCGCAGGCCCCGCCCCTACAACGCCAACGCTTTTTTTTGTTTTTAACTCCGGCGCGCTTATTTTTGCGATAAACGCTTTTTGCTCAGCGCCGGCGGCAATTTTTTTTGCGGCGCGAATCGAAAGCGGGTCGTCGTAATCTACACGGGTACATTTGTTCTGACATTCATGATTACAAATTGTGCCGGTAATAGAAGGCGCGGCGTTATCTATCGCTATTATTTTAAATGCGCCTGATGTGTCTCCTTCCGCCAATTTTTTTATATACTGGGGAATCTGCTGATTTACAGGACAGCCGCCATGCGAACAAGGCGACTTTCCACAGTCAAACAAGGGGAGTTCAGATTCGGTTTTTCTAAGCCCTGTTTTTCTGTATTCTTTGCGGTAACGTTTATTTCTTGTAAGCCCGTCAACAAAAGCGCCAAGTTTTTTTGCATCAATGCCCGCTGCATTAACATCGATATTTTCTTCAACAACACGGGCAAGCTGTTCGATACGCTCGTATCCGCCTGGTTTTAATATCGTTGTAGCAAAAGTAACCGGCCTTATTCCGGTTTGAATAATATCCGCCAAATTAAAGAAATCTGCGCCGCCGGAATACGAAATTGGCAGTTTACCGTCAAAATCATTGCTAAGCTGCGCAGCAACATTTGTGGAAAGCGAAAAAAGTGAACGGCCAGACATATACATTTCTTCGCCAGGCAGTTCATTGCGTTTTATCTGCACAGGGAATGTATTTGTTATTTTTACGCCAAAAGCCAGAGAGCGTTCCGCGGCTTCTTTTTGCAGGCGTTTAAACATGGCCACTGCGTCTGTATACTGCAAATCGTTATTAAAATGATGTTCGTCAAATGAAATATACGGAAAGCCCATTTCGTTTAGTATAGAGCGCGCTTTTTTATAACCCAAAAGGGTTGGATTACACTTAATATAAGTATGAATATTTTTTTCTGTAATAAGATAATGCGCGATTTTTTCGATTTCTTCTTTTGGGCAGCCGTGCAGGGTAGAAAGCGTAGCGCTTGAAGCCACACAGCCGGAAATAGCTTCAAGGTCGGATTTTTTAAAATGTTTGAATTCGCCTATATGTTCCAATAAATAGCCGTAACATTCCTTCCAGATATTTGTGTTTTTTGCGTTTTTCATTCCTTCAAGATAGTCGTCTATTTTTTTAGATTGAATTCCCTCCAGGCTGTAGCCAACGCTCATGTTAAAAAGAAAATCGCAGCCGGAAGAAAGCTCAAACTCTTTTGCGCATAAATGAAGCAAAAACCACGCTTTAACATATTCGTTAAATGCTTCTCCAACGGTAAGTTCGGTTGACCATTCAACATTGTAACATTCGTCCGAAGCATTTATACATGGCCGCTGAACACATTTGCGAAGTTCTTCGCCGTCCATTGTCTGCACGGTTTTTAGTTCGATAAAACGGCTTCCTGCAAGATATGCGGCCACGATATTCTGTGTCAATTGCGAATTGGGCCCTGCTGCCGGCCCCAATGGCGAAGCGATTTTTGTGCCAAACAGCGTTATCATTTTGCCGCTTGAATTTTTATAAAACTTTTCTTTACGAATGCCAAAAACCGAGCCAGATTTGGCATATTCCGTCTGCATCCATTTTACAAGTCCGGAAAATGGTATAGGTGTCATAATTTCGCTCATTTGCGCCTCCAATAAACTTTTTTTCATTCTATCACTGAATTTTTGTTAAGTCAAGCCCTTTGTACATTATCACTACCTATAGGACACTTGCTGGAGGCGGAATGGATAGGTTGATGTTAGCGTGGAACTGTGCAGGAGTCAAGAAACCTAGCGCGGCATGGGGTCTGTAGTTGTGATA
>JAIRPU010000087.1 GCA_031256815.1 Spirochaetaceae bacterium | reverse complement strand
AGCAGGTCCCAAGGGTTTGGCTGTTCGCCAATTAAAGCGGTACGTGAGCTGGGTTCAGAACGTCGCGAGACAGTTCGGTCCCTATCTGCCATGGGCGTTGGATGTTTGAGAGGAGCTGTTTTTAGTACGAGAGGACCGAAATGGACTGACCTCTGGTGTACCAGTTATCCTGCCAAGGGTAAGTGCTGGGTAGCTACGTCAGGAAGGGATAACCGCTGAAGGCATCTAAGTGGGAAGCCTACCTCAAGATAAGACATCCCTGGGGCTTTAAGCCCCCTAAAGGTACCAGAGAGACTATCTGGTTGATAGGTTGGAGGTCTAAGCATAGTAATGTGTTGAGCCGACCAATACTAATCTACCGTGAGGCTTGACCATATTATTGTTCTGTTTTGTTTTTTCATACGTTCTTCTTAGTGCGGTTAATCCGTATGCCAAATAAAACTGTGTGTTTTATTGCCTGGTGTCTATAGTGGAGGTGTAATACCCGTTCCCATTCCGAACACGGAAGTCAAGCCCTCTAACGCCGATGATACTGCCTTTCAAAGGGGCGGGAAAGTAGGTAGTCGCCGGGCTTTTTTATTTTTAAATGCCAATATCAGTAATTTTATCGGACGGGTTTATTAATCTTTAGTCCGGTTTTCTGCTTTAAACCAATCAAATTTTGCCGCGTTTAACAAATCAACCAATAGATTTTTAGTTTGTATTTGTTGAATATGAGCTGGTATTATTTTTTATTAATTAGTATATTGAGTTTGACTTATGAAACATATAGAATTTTTCGTTTTTTATACAGTAATCGCTTTAGCTTTTTCCTCTGTTTCTTGCAAATTTTCCCCAATACTGGAAAGTGTTCCTGGGCAGATGGATTTCTGGTGTACTGTTAATACTAACGATGATATAAAAAGTCGTTATATTATTGAACGGGTTTTTATGTCCGATAAAGAAGGCGTAAAAGTTGGCATGATGCTTGGCCCTCTTGGCGAACGGTTTAAGATAATCGTTCCAAAAGAATTGGAGGGCAAACAATGCAGTTTTACGGTAGAATTTGCACGTGAGTCTTCTTTTTTGGACGAGATGGATGTCCTGAAAGATCAACAGCTTGCTTTAAATATTCTAAAATCTTTTTTTTATACAACGCCGGAAGATTGCCTTTTTACAGTCCCTGAAAATGGAGGCGAGCTTGAGGTTTCGGCTTTTGAAACAGGTACCGCAAGGGCAATAGAAATTAAAGATTTAACTATGGGACACAGTAGACATAGTATTGATGTGCTTTCCAACATAATAAATCTGCCGCCAATTTATAAAATCGAAATATTCGATAACAATTTGATTGGTGGTTCTATGGGATATTCTCCATACATTGGCTTTGCGACTGTGCCGCCGGTTGAGATTAGACGTTCTGATTTGCTTATAATAGATCCTAACCGTTATACAGGTTTTTGCATAGGCGATGATTGGTATCTTGTTTTAAATGATAAAACAAAGAAAGAAGGCGACCCAGTAACGATTACTTTAATTTGGACAAAGCCCGACAGCATTCCAAAACGTTACAAAACAGATATTAGTTTGCCGGCAGCATTTGGAACAATTGTTTTACGGCCGAATTTTCTTGAGATTTTAGACTAAAAACTTGCCCTTAGCGGCTGCTATTTATTGCCTTCAATTTTTATTTCTATGCCGCCATTTAACGAAAAATTAAACGGGCTAAAAAGAATTTGAGAGTTGGCAAATATACGAATATTCATGCCGGCTTCGCAGCTAATTCCTAAAGAAGCAAATGGGCTTGTTTTGCTGACCGGAGTATTCCATTGAACAACACCGCTGCTATCGTCGCTTGTATTTGCTTTTTGGGTTAATGCACCGCCTTCCATTAAAATTCTAAATGGAATGTTTTTTGCAAAAATATCGAGTTTTGCCCAGTAACGGGCAATGTCTGCGCGCGAAGCAACTGTATCGCTTATAATCGCATCAAAATTTTTACCTGAATAACCGCCTGAAATTATAATGTGCGGCAGCCAGAATCCAGCGTAAAAGCTTAACATCTGCCTGTGCGCGCTGCCTGTTTTATTGGAAACCCAATTTCCGCCGCCTATGTCCAGAATAAAATCACCGGCAATAAAGAAATATCCAGGAAGCTCAACTTTTATTCTACCGTCAAGCCCTATGTTCCAGTATTCAACCTCCAGCATTTTGTATCCGCTTTTTGTGTCATGCCCGCCGATTTGCACCCCCATTCCAGCCTGAATTACACCCATTGTAAAACCCATTCCGGCATTTACCGTATTTTGCCAAAAAGAATCGTTTTTATAATTTAATTTGAAGTTATAATGCTTGCCGAATTCACCATGAATGCCTGAAAAAAAAACCGGTTTAAAACTGCTGTAATAATCGTCAGTACGCCCCAGTCTGTAAGTATCTATAATGCCGCTTTCGATGCCGCCGCCCGCTTCAATGTAGATGGGTTGTGCAGCCGCAAATGATGCAGTAAAGAACAAGACTGTAAAGACTAATGGAACTAATCTGCCTTGTACCGCATTAAACATATTCAGGCGTCTCTAAAACTGTTTGCGCCGTATAAATTCAAAGCCGCAATATGGGACAAGCGCCGCCGGTATACGCACACTGCCGTCTTCCTGCTGGAAATTTTCAAGAATCGCTATAATGGCCCGCGAAACGGCAAGCGCCGTGCCATTGAGTGTATGCACAAAACGATTTTTGCCGTTTTCGTCTTTATAACGTATGTTTAAACGCCGTGCCTGATAGTCTGTGCAGTTCGATGTAGAAGTTACTTCGCCGTATTCGCCTTCGCCGCGGCCGGGCATCCACGCTTCAATATCCCATTTTCGGTAGGCGGGCGCTCCAAGATCGCCTGTGGCTATATCCATAACACGAAAAGGCAGTTCAAGCCCCGCAAAAATTTCTTCTTCAATCTGTCTTAGCTCAGCGTGAATTTTTTCAGAATCTTCAGGCAGGCAAAACACAAACATCTCCAGTTTTGTAAACTGGTGAACACGGTAAAGCCCCTTGGAAAAACGGCCTGCCGCGCCCGCTTCGCGCCGGAAACAGTGCGAAAGGCCGGTCATTTTTATTGGAAGTTTTTCTCGGGGAATAATGTCGCCGGAATAAAAACCGCCAAGTGTTATCTCCGCCGTTCCTATAAGGCAGCTGTCTTCGCCTTCCAGCCCGTAAACATTTGTTTCCGCGCCGCGCGGATTAAAACCGGTGCCGTCAAGAATTTCATCTTTTGCAATGTCCGGCGTAATAAACGGCGTCCAGCCTTTTTTAAGTAAAATATCAAGCGCATAACGTACAAGCGCAAGTTCAAGCAGAACGCCTTCGTTTTTTAAGTAATAAAATTTTGTTCCGGAGACTTTTGTTGCCGTATCAAAATCGATTATATCAAGCTCTTGCCCAAGCACAACATGGTCTTTGGGCTTAAAATTAAACGCAACAGGGGTTCCGTGTGATGAACATATTGTATTTGCGCCGTCATCCTTGCCAATTGGGGCTTCAGGATGCGCCATATTTGGGATTTTTTTTGCTTCACGCAAAAGCTCTTCTTCTATCTTATGGAGTTCTTCTTCGCCTTCGGCAATTTTTTCTTTTAATACTTTGCCTTCCAAAATGAGCTTTTGGCGTGATGCATCGTCTAATTTGGCCTTCATTGCAGCGGCGTTTTCGTTACGCTCGTGTTGTAATTCCTGAACCGATGTTATAAGCGCCGCGCGCTTGTTATAAAGAGCGGTAACTGCCGCCGGGTCGGCATCCATTGCGCGATTTTTTATATTTTGTTGTACCGCGTCAACGTTTTCTACAATAAAACGATAATCAAGCATAAGCTAAGTTTACACAACGTTGCCGCTATTAGCAAGCAGGTAAATATGCAGTTGTTATGTCTATTCCTGCCGCAGGCGCTAGGGAGCTTGTGCTAATTCGCCATAAAGGCGGCATATAACTGGTAGAGGCCGCATCCCGCATTGTATCGGGCAAACCGGAGGAGGGGAGGGTAGCTTCGTTTGCACGCACGCCTTGAGGCGTTTAAAAAGCTTGCAGTGAGTAAAGGCGCTCGTAAAGTCCGTTTTGTGCTATAAGCGATTCATGAGTTCCTTCTTCGGCAAGAATTCCATTTTGCAGCACAAGAATACGTCCCGCATTGCGAATTGTAGAAAGCCTGTGCGCAATCACTATTGATGTGCGTCCGGAAAGAATCGTTTCTATGCCAAGCTCTATAAACGCTTCTGTTTCTGTATCAACAGAACTTGTAGCTTCGTCAAGCACAACAACTGCCGGATTGTGCGCAATTACCCGCGCAAAACTTATAAGCTGGCGCTGCCCTGAAGAAATATTTTGCGCGCCTTCGGAAAGCCGCGTCTCGTAGCCCAAAGGGAGTTTTTCTATAAACTTATGCGCGTTTACAGCCCTGGCCGCATCTTCTATTTGCGTTTTTGAAAGCGGAACTCCAAGACTTATATTTTCCGAAATAGTACCAGAAAATAAAAATACATCCTGCAAAACTGGAAGCACTGCCCTGCGAAGTTTTGCAAGCGGAATATCTTTTATATTAACTCCGTCAATTAAAATAGCGCCTGAATCAATATCCCAAAGCCTGGCTAAAATATTTGTTATAGTTGTTTTACCGGCGCCTGTATAACCGACTATTGCCGCCTTTTCGCCTTTTTCAACTTTAAATGATAAACCGCGCAGTACAGGTTCATCTTTGTTATAACTAAAACAAACATTTTTAAATTCTATCTTTCCTTTAATTTGATTTTTGTTTTCCGTTTTGTTCTGCGCTTCGTTTTCTGCGGCGCAGTCTGTTATGGATTCGTTTGTATCCATAAGTTGAAACACGCGTTCGCCGCCGGCCATAGCCTGCTGCAGTATTGTGTATTTTTCAGAAATATCAAGCACAGGCGCAAAAAGCATCGCTGTTAAATTGATAAACGCGATTAGTTCGCCGGGAGACAGCTCCAAGCGTAAAAACAAAGATGCGCCAACGGCAATTACCGCCGCCGTTGTCCATGTTCCAAAAAATTCTACCGTTGGCCTGAATACGGCAAGCACAAGCATTTCTCCAAGATTCGCGTTTAGCAGTTCTTTATTCCTTTCGCCATACTCACGGCGGCTTTTATTTTCGCCGAGGAAGAGCTGCACAATGCCTATTCCAGAAATCCTTTCCGAAAGATAAGCGTTTATAGCAGAAGATGCCGTTCTTTGCCGCCTAAATGCATCCCGCGACCTTATACGGCTTATAACGGTTATGGCAATTACGGGTGGAGAACATAAAAACACAACGCCGGCAAGCGCCGGAGAAAGCACAAGCATTGTTACAAGCACACCTGTTATTATGGAAACATCTTTTAACAGGGCTACAATAACTGTTGTAAAAAATTCGTTTATTGTTTCAACATCTCCTGTTAAGCGCGTTACTAACCTTCCTACAGGCTGTTTTGATAAAAACGATGTAGACTGAAAAAGAGTTTTTTTATAAAGTTCCAGGCGGATGTCGCGCATAACACATTGTCCTACAAGAGAAGAACTTAAAGTTTGAACAAACGCCGCAGCAAAAACAACGACAAGGATTCCCAGTAAAATTAAACACATAACCGTAATTAATTTTATATTAACTGTAATTATTGCGTCGTCAATTAAATGTTTTTGCATAATAGGCACGGCAAGTTCGCCTGCGGTAGAAAGCGCAAGCGCCAAAACGGTAAGCGTAATTAATTTTTTATATTTTTTTATATAAGTCCAAATACGCCGCACTATTACAGAGTCATATTCTTTTACAACATCGTCCTGTTCAAAAAAATCACTCAAATTTTTTACTCCAAATATTCAAGATTTTATGCTCATATAACGATCGTAAATTTGAGGATCAATCAATTTAATTCGCAGCTGTATTTCGCTTATTTTTGCGCTTTCGTCTTCTTCGCAAATTTCATAATGGTCAAGCAGCCATAAATAGCGGTTTAAAAGACGCGGCACGGCGCTTGTATCATCTGTATTTTTACGCACTTCGTCTTCCAGCGCAAAAACTTCCTGATTAAGCTTTCCAAGCTCTACACGTTTTAATTCACGCTTAACAGAAAGCACGCCAAGCAGCGCTCCGTATACGGGCAGCCAAAGCGGCAGTTCTTTTGAACCGACCCCCATTGCGCGCGCCCTTTCTGCAAGCCGGACTATCATTTCACATTCCAAAGAATTTATATCGATGCCTTCAGGGTCAATAAAAAACGCTTCGCGGAAAAGCACTTTTGCAAGTTTTTCTTCGCCCAAAAGAGCGTGAACATCGGCAAGCTCGGCAAGCGCCGCGCCGTCCTGCTGGCGGAACTGCGCCGCTTTTTGCAAAAACTTTAACGCTTCTTCATAATTACCAACGCCTTTGTAACAGCGCCCTACGCGAAGGAGCAATGCCGGGTCGTGGCGCGGCGCAGGGTCGGCAAGAACCTTTTCAAATGAACGAAGCGCAAACGCATAAACAAAATGCCGTACCGCATAGCGGCAGCGTTCGGAACCGGAACCTATTGTTTCCAAAAATTCATAAAAAGCAGGCCATTGCCCCATTAAAAAAAAACCTTCGTCGTAAGGGGTGCTTATTCCGTCAATAGCTTCGAATTTTTCCAGCCACCAGTGCAGGCATTTTAATACATCCAGTGTTTCGGCATCTTCGGAGTCAACGCGCAACGCGTCTTCAAGAAATGCAACCGCTTCGTCCGCGTGCCCCGCTTTAAGTTCCAAAAGCGCTTCACGAATGTATGGTTCAACCCCCGTCTGCTCCGCCATACAATAATTTTAGAATAAATGAATCCGCAAATCAAGCAGGCGCATTGAGCCAAGTAAAAATCTAACCATTGGTAATAATACAACCAGAAAATAACTGGGGGTAAAGATGAGGTTTACCATAGCAGAAAAGAAAAAGATAACGGCTGAATACGCGCCGCGTTACCGTATGGCAAGTATGGCCGAAAAACAAGGCTCCTTGACGAATACTTAAGGCTTTCAGGCGGAAACCGGAAATACGCGATTTTCAAACTAAACCGCATAGGAAAGACGCATCTGTGCGTTATAGATGGAGAAACCGTCAATGCGGAAATAGTCGAAAAAAGCCGTAAAAAGCGTGTTTATAAGCCGTATTATGACGCTGAAACGGTGAAAATGCTATTTCAGCTTTGGCAGGATTTTAAGTGGCAATGCGGTAAACTATTAGCGCCGTTCCTGCGTCATAATATTGACATCATAAGGACTCAGGGAAAATACCTTATGACAGACGATACCGCCGCAAAACTAAAACAAATCAGCGCGCGCTATATTGACCGTCTGCTCCGCAAGCCTAAACAAGCACTCAAAGTGCGCGGCTCAAGCGGGACAAAACCGGTTCACCTCCTACACCGCGCCATACCTATTCTTACATGGCATAAATACGCGAAAAAACCGCAGGGCTATTTCCAGATAGACCTCGTCCAGCATGACGGCGGCAATCCCTCCGGTGAGTTTTGTTACACACTAACTATGACCGATGTTAAAACCGGCTGGACGGTTCATTTTGCATTGATGAATAAAGCCGCTTGCCGGGTTGAAAAAGGACTTGATATGGCATTGAAAACGCTCCCAATGGGCATTAAAGGCATCCATTCGGACACAGGCAGCGAGTTCATTAACAGGCCGATTGACAAGTGGTGTCAAAGGCATAGCGTTGAGTTTTCAAGAGGACGCCCCACTCATAAAAACGATAATTGCTATGTCGAACAAAAGAATTACGCCACTGTCCGAAAGATTGTAGACTGCTTCCGCTGCACAGGAGAGACAGGTGTTGCCGCCCTGCAAGCCGTCTACAATGCATACGACCCGCTGCTGAATCTGTATTTTCCCTGTATGAAGCAGGTGAGTTGCGAACGTATAGGCGCGAAGAAGAAGCGTAGATACGACGAAGCAAAAACACCGCTTTTGAGGCTTTTAGCCTGTTCTTTTGAGAACAAACTTGAGGAACTGCGGGTTAAACATAACGCACTGACTATTGGCTCAACACGGCGTTATTTGCTAATGCGTACTAATTATTACTAACCAGATTGAAGGAATAATGCTTACAAATTTGCCTACAGTACATCAAGATAATCACTAAATCATTCTGAAAAAAAGCTTTTTTGCCCTCCCATGCCCCCCGGAAAAATACCCCTAAATGTAGCATATAACGGCCAGTGGAGAGGCCCGAATAGGCATTGCCGTATCGCGATCTGCTACGCTGATGCGTTCCTTTTTTTTCACTTTTTCTCTCTTTCCCCATAAAATCCCCATATCCGCTTTGTAGTATGGGGGCATGGAACAGGAAGACCATAAAGAACAAAATTCCGCCTTCTCCGACTTTCTGGGGGCATTGGGC
>JAIRPU010000060.1 GCA_031256815.1 Spirochaetaceae bacterium | reverse complement strand
GGCTGCGCCCCCGCTTTCGCTGTCAAATAGCCTTAAGGTTATTTAACACGCGCTCTTTGCCCCCGCGCTTTATGCGGCGGGGCTTGGGGGCAGTTTTCTTAAAAAAGCCCGTCCGCTTTGCGGCGGGCTTTTTTGTGGTGTGTAGCGGCCGGGGGCAATGGCCGCGCTCCGCGCGGCTGCCTGCGGCGGCAACAAGGCCGCGTTCCCGCGGCCGCGGTTGGGGGGCGTAGCGCGCCGCAACGCGGGCGCGCCCAGTACTTCCCCGGCCGCGCTTGCGTGTATTTTTGACTGGTGTTAGCATTGGTTATGCAGTATAGAACAGACCCAAAATATGGGAATAAAATTTCGGTGCTTGGTTTTGGATGTATGCGCTTTCCAAAAAACTTTGGCGTTGTTGACATAAAAAAATCGGAAGCGCTTGTAATGAAGGCCATTGAAAAAGGGGTAAACTATTTTGATACAGCGCGTATCTATTATGGTAACGAAGAGGCGCTTGGTACTATTGTGTCAAGGAATCGTGTGCGCGATAAAATACTTATTGCGTCAAAGCTTCCAGGCTGGCAAATTAAAACCGCAGACGACATTGAAAAAATATTTCAGCTTACTCTGGAAAAATTAAACACTGATTATATCGATTATTATTTAATACACATGCTCTCTGAACTTTCTACATGGGAACGCCTAAAAAATTTTGGAATAGAAAAATGGATAGAAAATAAAAAAAAATCAGGCCAAATACGCCGGCTTGGATTTTCGTTTCATGGTGATTGCGGCCAATATTTAAAAATACTCGACGCCTTCGATTGGGACGCAACTTTAATTCAGTACAATTATTCAAACGAAAATTTTCAGGCCGGTATAACAGGGCTTAAAGCCGCTTACGAAAAAAAAATACCGGTTTTTATTATGGAACCGCTTTTGGGTGGTACGCTTGTTAATGATTTGCCAAAAGCAGTGCGAACACTTTTTGAAAAAACGCATCCTGAATGGACGCCTGCAAGATGGGGACTTAACTGGCTTTGGAATCAAAAAGAGATAACCATGACTCTTTCCGGCATGAACAGCGACATTCAGCTTGAAGATAATTTGCGCGCCGCGGAAGATTCGCGTGTTGGAATGTTGGACGAAGCCGGGTTAGAATTGTTTGCCGAAGTCCGCCGTATATTTAATGAATCTTATAAAATTAAATGCACAGGCTGTTCATACTGTATGCCCTGCCCTGGAAATGTAAATATTCCAGGTTGTTTTGCTTCGTATAATGCAAGTTATGCGCTTACATTATTTAAGGGTTTATGGAAATACTCCCAGACAGTTTCGTTTACCGCAAAAACTATGCGAAACGCAAGCAGGTGCATTAATTGCGGCAAATGTGAACAACACTGTCCGCAGGCGCTTCCAATACGCGCTAATTTAAAACTTGTAAAAAAACGGCTTGAACCTTTCTGGTTTTGGCTGCCGCTGCGTATTGCGCGAAAGTTTATACATTTATAATCCGTTGCATCATCCCGTGCTTCGCGCAATGCTAAATTGCGCATTAGCCCAAAATACGCAAAAATGCCGATATTATAACAAATGCCTGTTATAAAATACTGTATTGCGCACTGGATCGCGCTTATATTTTACGCGGCGGCATCATTTTTTTACGGTTCTATGGGACTTGGCGCATATAAAAAGCTTGAAGAAGGGCGTATCCGTCAAATAGAGAATATTGCTGAACTCCGCCGGATGAATGACGCGCTTAGAGCGGAAAAAGAAGCGTTAAGTTACGATGCGGAAACGATAACGCAGGAAGCAATAAATATAGGCTATGGGCGCGATGGCGAAACCTATATTCATATTGAAGGCTTCCATGATTCCCGCTCGCATAAAGCGGAGCCTGGAGAGGTATTCAAACCAAGCGAACTTGAAGCGGTAGAAGACGAAGTTATAAAAATTTATGCCATAGGTATTTTTATCATAGTAACTGCTGCCATAGGTTTTACCGATATAGTTCGTTTTATCCGCCGTTTGTAAATGTTATGTTGCGGCTATTTTTTCACGGACGAATTTGGCGGCAATTTCGGCGTTTGCCCGGCCATGTGTTTCGGCAAGCACTTTTCCTGTTAAAAATGCGCTAAGAGTTGCAACGCGCTTTTCGTTACCCGCCGCTTTTGCTTCCCGCGCTTCGGCAAACGCCGCCGCTTCTTTTTGGCATACCGCTTGCAACGCTAACGAAACCTGTTCCGGGTCGGAAATTTGCGCCCAGCCGTGCAGTTCAATTATTGCTGCCGGTTCTTTGTCTTCGGCAATTACGGCAAGCGCCGTTTGTTTTGCGTTTTTGCCGGAAAGTTCGCCTTTTATTATCATTGTAATTATTGAAGCGAGTCTGGAAGCATTCAGTTTGAAGTTCGATATTGCGTTTAATTCTATTTTTTCTTTGCTTAAAATATGCTTTATATCACCTAAAATCCAGTTTGCCGCTTTTTGCGCACATTCTTTTGGTTCGGCGCCTTCTATGCGTTTAACCGTTTCTTCAAAATAGTCGGCAAAGGCTTTTTCTTCGCATAAAGCGTCCGCCTGTTCATCATTAAGGCCGTATTCTTTTTTTAAACGGCGCAGCCTTTCCAAAGGCAGCTCAACCAGCGCCGCATCAACTTTCGCTAAAAACTGTTCGTCCGGAATAAACACGGGCAAATCCGGTTCCGCAAAATAACGGTAATCGTTGGCGTTTTCTTTTGTACGCATAGGCTCTGTACGGTCGCGATTTTCGTTCCAAAGCCGCGTTTCCTGTATTATGGTTTTACCTTCGTCAAGCAGCGCAGCCTGGCGTTCACGCTCGTAATTCAATCCAAGCCGGACAAAACGCGATGAATTAAGATTTTTTAACTCTACTTTTCTGCCCAATCCCGCCCCGCTTATGTTTATTGAAATATTCGCGTCTGCGCGAAGGCTGCCTTCTTCCATGTTGCCGTCGCAAACGCCAAGATAGCGCACCATCCTTCGCAGCTGCTGAATAAAAAGTTCCGCTTCTTCTCCTGAGCGCATATCGGGTTCCGTAACAATTTCCAGCAGCGATACACCGGCGCGATTATAATCCAGCAGTGATACAGTACCGGTATGAACCATTTTGCCTGCATCTTCTTCAAGATGACATTCACGAATCCTTATCTTTTTATTTATGTTTCGCCCTTCAATTTCTACCCATCCCTCCTGTCCCAAAGGCGAAGCAAATTGAGAAATTTGATAGTTCTTTGTCATATCAGGATAAAAATACTGCTTTCTGTCAAACCATGTACGCTCCGGAATTCTGCAATGCAAAGCGCGCGCAACAGTGCAGCTCATGCGCATCGCTTCTATGTTAAGCGCCGGCAGTACGCCGGGGTAGCCCATGCAAACAGGGCAAATGTTTGTATTTGGTTCGTCTCCAAATGCTGAACGGCAGCCGCAAAACACCTTGGTTTTTGTTAAAAGATGAATGTGAACTTCAAGTCCAATAAATGTATCATACATAAGCCAAGTATAATTAAATTTAATGCGACAGCCAATAGCTCAGAGCGCCGCCAAAAGAGCCTATCCAGCCATAAAAAGTTATCTTTTTAAAATACGGTCCTGCAAAACTGTAAAAAAGTTTTTCAATTTCAAGCGGGTGCAGCGCATTAATTTCCCGTTCTACAACAGCGCCAATATCTATCGCGGCAACAAGCGCCGGTATATGGCGTTCGGCGGAATCAATTATGGCATTTAAAAGATATTCACTTATTACAGCGGTTTTTATTTCCGTGTTCAAAGCGGCGTCCAAATCCGGAATAATTTTATTTACAAAAGGAACAATGAGCTTTTCAAGCCGGCAGGAAGATGAATTACCGGTAAGATAATTTATAAAATTAAGCGCGTCTTTTTTTAATAATTCTTCGTTATAAAAAGATGAATTTGAAAGCATCCTGCTTAACAGCGTTTCTGTTATTTTTGTTATATTATTTATAAATATTTTATCGCATGAAATTTTTTCAAACAGGTTTTGCAGTTCTCTTTCCGCTTCTGTGCCTTCAAGAATATTTTGACATGATATACCGCAAACCAGCTTTGAAAAAATATTTTTTAACGGAGCTTCCAGAATAAAAAGGCGTTCATCCTGTTTTAGATTCCTGTTAATATGAACAAGCGCTTTTTCAATATACGGCATAAAAAAATGGCATAATTCTTCTGTACTGTTCATGTTTATTAACGAAAGCGCTGAAGAAACCTGAATACTGCCAAAATTATCAATAAAAATGGGCAAAGCGTATTTTGCGAATTCTTTTGCAATAATATCTTTTTCTGCAAGTTTTTCTGGTAAATTTAAATCAGAAAGTTTTACTTCAAGAAGAGACTGAAAAACAGCGTTTAATTTATGCTTTTTGCTGCGTAAAAAGCGCGGAAGTTCGATGTCAACAAGCTTATCCACGATATTGTCTGTGTGAAAAGAAAATGGAACAGCCAAAGGAATTGAATTTTTTATATTTGATTTTATATCCGCCTTGTTTTTAAATACAGCGCTTTGTATTTTGTTTATTACAACATTCATGTTGTTTTCCAGAAGCCTGGTTAAAATTCTGCCGTATATTTCGCTTAGTTTTTTATCTGAATTAAAAAGTTCAGATTCAAATTTATTAAGTAATTCTTTTAAAATAATTTCAAAATGTCCTGTATTGAATTCATTTTTTGCAGGAATATCAAGCGTTTGCGCCGCCTGTTTAACGCTGCGCTTTGTTTTCCATTCAGCGAATGCGCCTTCTTTTTTTTCAATAAACGATTTTATTTTAAGCGGAGTAATTGTTTCTGTAATCATGGCGGCCGCAGGCGCAAAGTTAAATGCCTCTTTAAAATCTTTTGCTTCTTTTGAACGCAGATTTTTTTCCAAAAAACGCGCGGCGGCAGGCAATGCGCCGTTTTCTTTTAGTTTTTTTAAAATTACGCCGCTTAATTTTTGTAAAAACTCATCAGGAATTCCAGAGGAAACAAGCTTGTTAAAAAAAACGCAAAAAGAAGCGGCAAGGTTTTCGCTGTGCTGCACAATATAATTGTGCGCCGCATTGCTGATTTTGCCGCCTATATCAGGAATGTTTTTGTCATTAAGATTGAAAACAGCGCAAAGGCTGTAATTTTCCGCACTTAACTTTGAATCAAAATATTTTTTTAAATCGGATTTATTGTTTTTATAATATTGAGTTAAAGATTCTGTATTTAAAAGTTTTTTGGAAACGAAAACAGCGGTATTCTTTGCAAATTGAGGTTTTCGCGCGGCGCTAAGCGCAATAAATGGCGGTGTTTTTGCCCCTCTAAAAAGCGGTTTATATGGCCTGAACAGCATTTTTATGGCAAGCCAGTTTGTTGCTATTCCGGCAAAGGCAAATATAAGCGCGTTAATGCCAAGCAGCGTAAAGTTAAAAACAGGCGGCGTTTTTAACGCAGCCGGAATAATTACCGCAAATATGCCCGCAATAAGCCCCAGCGCCGCGCCAAATATGGTTATGGGGCGCATTTCACTTCCCATAAAATCGTGCGCAAGAATATTTATTTCCGCCGGTTTTAATTTTGAAAGTTCAGTGTTTACCGCGCCGCTTACCCTTGTACTTAATATTTGTTCAAGATTGTCAACGATTGCCGCCGCCGCAGCGCCGCTAAAAACGGCGCGGTTTTTATTTTTTTCAAGCGGCGTAAAAAAATCCATTAAAAGACGTTTTTTATTTAAGCTCCAGACTAATTCAACTGTTTCGCGTTTAAAGCGCGGCAGCTGCGGCCTTTCGCCTGTAAAAAAAATAATTTCTTTGTTTAATGCAGCATTTAAAAAATAAAGCGCTGTATTAAATATTTTTTCGCCGTCCAATGAAATATGTATTTTGGGAATATTAAAACCGGCGGCTTTTGTTTCGATATAATCTGCAACAGCATTGTTAAGCTGTTTTGAACAAAGATATTTTTTGTTAATTTTATTGAATATTTTATTCAATAAGGCGGCGCTGTCTGCGCTAAATTTTCCTGAATCAAAAAAAGCGCCGGTTTTTTTTTGTAAAAAGTCATTTATAAAGCCGCTGTTCCATGCTTCTGCGCTGGTTATACAAGCGGTTAAAAAGCTTAAAATAATATCTGCATTAATCAATCCGGCATCCTGCGCAATAAAAAAAATATCCGCTGTTGTTTTTTCTTTTATAAACGCTGTTATTTTATCAGCAAACCCATCATCTGATTTATATTTTAGAATTGCTTTGCGTATTTTATTTATTATCCCTGTTTTTGCGGAAATATTTTCTATAAAACTGTTTTTAAAAAATTTTGCGATTTTTCCATCCAGTCTTTTTTCAAGTTCATCGTCTATCGTGCTGTTTATTATGGATTCAAGTTCATCTTCTGATTCATTGATAAAATCAACAATTTTATCAATGAGTTCATTTTTTTTTTCGCTGCATAATTTTACAATAACTTTGCAAAAATCACCGGTTAAAATGCTGCTTAATTTTAATTCTGTATTTTGCGCCTTTAAAAAAAGTCCGCCGGCAACAGCGCATAAAAACTCATGCCCCTCTTTGGTTTGAATAAAATCTATAACGTTTTTTTTTAAGTTGTTTTTGTCAAGTCCGCAGGCTTCCAAAAAATCAATAAAACGCATATTCATAAAATTTGTTTGCAGTTCGTTTAACAACGTTCCTGCATCAGCGGCATTAATAAATGCGCTGTAAAGCAGATTAAAATCTTCTTCTTGCGCGAAAGAACCATTTTGTTTTATTGCAGCGCTTAAATTATCTGATGTTTTTTTTATAAAAGCCACTGAAAACAGGTCTGTTAAACTTTTACCGCAAAAAAAATCGTTAATTAAATTTTCAAATTCAGAACTTAAATTTAACGTTTCTTTGGATAATGCTTTTGCTGTATAAACGCATTGTTCGTTCGATATAAAAACTCCAGCGCTTTCATTTTTTATTATATTAAACAAAGAATAAAAGAACGCATCCTGCATATTTTCGATAAGGTCTAAAACAGCTTCTGCTCCGGCTTTTGCGCCCGGGATGTCTTCAAGACAAGTATTGCCCAAACCACGGGATAGTTCGTCTTTTATAATTGAGTTTAGCCATTCTTCCAGAACCGTTTTGAATTTAACGGAAGAAAATTCTTCGCGTAAAGTTTTATGATTTACAAGACTTGTTTCCACCATACCGGAAATGCCGTCCGTAAATTCAGCGTATCTTGCTTCTATCAATCCGCCCCAAAAACCAAACTTTTTAAAAAGCATATTAACGGCAAGATAGTTGGTAACATAACCTGTAATGCCGCCGGAAAGCGCTGAAACACAGGTTTCAAAAGGATTTAGATTCATAATGTCCGGGCGTAAAAAACTGAATTATGCTTATTCGCCGCTGGCCGCTGGTTTTTCTTTAACTTCAAATTTTTCAGGGAACAAACTGGAGAGAAGCGCAAGTACATTGCGGCGGGCGTCACGGGTTCGCATGGCGTTTTTTTCACGCCTGGGCGAATCAAAAAAATCTATGGTTAATAACCAGCGCTCGCCATCTTTTATTGTTTTTATATATACAATTTCCGCTTTTAATGGCAAACCGTTAAAGCCCGTCCCACCGCGGTCGTAGGCCAGCCTGTGCATCGATAAATATGGAACTCCCATATCTTCTGTAGATTCAAGCGCAATTACCGCAAGCCACTGAAACTTTTCGCAATTTTCCTCTATGGCGCGGATAACCTCTTCGGTATTGGCTTCTTTAATCGAAGAAGAAACGGTTTGACCAAAAACGTCTGCCACACATAAAGCAAAAAGCAATACGGTGGCAATGCGTAAAAATGGCAACTAATCGGCGCTCGCTTCAGACTTTTTGGGGAAGTATTCCGAAAGTTCGCCCAGCGTACCTGTACGTACCGCATTCCATACTGTTTTGGCACGTTTGGCACCTTTTTCCTGCTTTGGCGAAAAATCAAATTTAAGGTCGTAGCGGTAATTTTTGCTGATAATCTGAACATAGATTACCTCGCCCTTTTCGATTTTTTCTTCACCGTTTACAATAACCGGTACATTATAAGGCAAACGTGTAATGGACTGGCGGGCAGGCCTCGTATCTTCAACTTTTTCGGAAAGTAACTGATGCACCCACGGATATTTGTTAAAGTTATCATCAAGGATAGCAAGAATTTCTTCTACTGTAACTGACGGCTGCTGCCTTTGAGTTTGAGCAAATGCCGCGCTGTAAACCAAAAAACAAAAGCACAAACAGAATAAAATCTTTTTCATAGGATACCCCTTCTAAATAATGCTTAAAGATACCATAAAAAACATATTTCGTCAATAGCGCGTTGATGCGGCGGGGGCAAGAGCATTTAGGGAGCGAAATAAATAAAACTATGCTAAACGGTAAGAACGGCGACAGGCAGCTGGATATTGACGGTAAGACTATACGTGGGAGCGCGTCGAAGGGAAAGAAAGCGGTACACATAGTAAGTCTGTGTTTTGGGGCGGAGCACATGGTGATAGGGCAGAAAGCGTGTGATGAGAAAAGCAATGAGATTACCGCCATACCCGAACTGTTAGACCGGCTTTATGCGGCAGTGGTAAGTGGAAAGACCTGAAAAGCATTATTTTATACCGCCGGAAGTGTTTAGAAGGGGATAAAACGACCGTTTCCACGCATTACAACATCAGCAGCCTGGCATTTGATGCCGAGGTTGACTTCCTCAGCAAGCTCCTTTTCAACTCAGCCTAAATGCTCTTGCCCTGGTGATAATGTACATCCCACTTGACTCATATAAGGCGTTAAGCTATTATTGCGTATAACGCTAGTAGAGGGGCGGCGTGCTTAAATCGCGTATTTGTCTTCATATTATTATTTTTTTATTCTGCGGGTTTTTCCAGGTTTCAGCGCAGCAGGCGCGTGATGTTGCTTCGCTTTACGAACAGGGCCGCGAAGCTATGTTCAACGAAGACTGGTATTCCGCAACCGAAGCATTTTTAGAATGTCTTAGACGGAATCCGGCGCACACCGAGGCTACGCGTTCTCTTGCAGAAGCGTATTACGAACTTGGCGAATACGATGAGGCCTGGACATGGGTGCGAAAAGCGCGCGCCCTTGCAAGGCTTAACAGCGAAACGGTTAATCTTGAAGCGTCAATACTAACTGCAATGGGGCGTTTAAACGAAGCTGAATCGGTTATACGCGAACTGCTTGCCCGTGAACCTTACAACCGCTCGGCAGTTTTTACCGCCGCAGAGCTTGACATTGCGCGCGGCCGCAGCGGCGAAGCGGTAACGCGCTACAAAAACGCGATAAACCGTTTTGGAGACGACCGCCGGCTTTTAGTGTCGTTGGCGCTGGTATTGGGCTCTCTTGGCGATATGAACGGCGCATCGATGTATATTGAACGCGCTCAATCTGAACATCCTGACGATTACCGCGTGCCTTTTTTTGCCGCTTATATTGGTTCCCGTTCCGGAAAAATTTCAGAGGCCATAAGAAATGCCGAGCGCTGTCTTTCTTTAAGGCCTGGCTACGCTCCGGCGCGCAATCTTTTGGCAAGCCTGCGCTACCGTTCCGGCGATTATCCCGAAGCAATAAAACTTGCCAACGAAGCAATATCGGCAAACCGTAAAAACACTTCAGCATGGTTTCTTAAGGGTATGAGTCAGTGGAGGCAGGGTCGAATGTCGGAAGCCCGCTCAACGCTTTCAATGGCGCAGGGAATAGACGCGGAGGACGAGTTTATCCGCGCCGCCTACGAAGAATTGCTTATTTCTGATACTCCGGTTGAATCCGCTGAAAGGCGGAATCAGGCAAATTATCATTTTACGCGCGGCGCTGATTTTAGGAAGCGTAATTTAACCAACGAATCGCTTTTTGAATACAGGCGCGGACTGCGAATAAATCCTTATGCGGACGACAGGCGGGAATACGCCGAACTTCTTCGCTTGCAGGGCTATCCTGCACTACAGCTTGAAGAATTAAAATTCATGGTTGACCAGGGCAAGGGGACGCGGCAGATAAACGATGCGATTGAAACATGGACTAACCGGCTTTCTACATCGCTTACGCGCCAATGGCCGGTAAATCCTGAAGAAATTAATCCACACTGGGGAATCGTTATATTTTCTGTTGCGGGGCAGTCGGCAATGGAGCATACGGATGCAGGGTTTATAGCGGCAAGTTATCTGCGTGATATTCTGAATCATAGCCGCAAAATCAAAGTTCAAAATTATGAACTTAGAGAGGCTTCTTTTGCTTCGGCTTTTCGCGTGGCGCGCGAAACTGGAATTGGCGGCGGAGAAAAATGCGATTATTTTCTGCTAACCAGTGTTTCGGAACATGAACGCGACCTTTCGCTAAAAGCGGAACTTTTTGTCGCGCGAACAGGCGCAAAAGCAGCGGAATGGACGGTATTCCGCGCGGGGCAGGACAGACTGCGGAATGCGGCGTTGAATGTAACGGCAAAAATGGAAGCCGCGCTTCCTTTTCGATCGGTGTTGCTGCGGCGCAATGCAGACCGCGGACTTATCGACAAGGGCAAAGCGGACGGCGTTATCGCAGAAACAGTTTACAATGTTATTAAAAAAGGCAAACTTGAATTGCTAAGCTCAGGAATTGGATTTAATTATCTGCCGGATGATGTTGTTGGAACATTAACCATAAGTAATGCAGATGAAGAAATTTCCATGGGCAAACTCGCCCGTCAGGGGTTTTTCGACCTTATTTCCGCAGGAGATGAAGTTGTAGCCCAGTCTCCTGCTAACGGTTCAAATTCCAATTCAAATTCCAAAACTGCCGCGCCGCCCGCCACAGTTTATGTTGCCGACCCTGAATTGCGCTCCCTTCTTATGACGCTTAGAGATTGATGTCCTCCAAAAAAAACCGCGCTGTACTAAACGCGATACTGCTTGCGTTTTGTTTTGCAGTGTTTTTAAAGTGCTTTTGTTTCGATTTTATAATGACTGAAGGTGATTCAATGCTGCCCGCTGTATCAAACGGGTCTTTGCTTTTTGTGAACAGACTTGCGTTTGGGTTCAGGCCGCCTTTTTCCAAACGGTATTTGGCGCGTTGGGCGCAGCCAAAAAGCGGAGATTTGATTGTGTTTTGGACACCGTTTGGTGAAGTTGCCGTAAAAAGATGCGCTGCTGTTTTAAATGACGGCAGTTTTTTTGCATTGGGCGATAACGCTCCGGCTTCTTTTGATTCGCGTTCTTATGGTTATGTAAATATTGATAACATTATTGGAAAAGTCTGCCGTTTTTAAGCGCTGTAAAGCAGTTAAAAACGCTCAACGCAGACCGGCTAGAAATTTGTTATGCCGTTAAAGCCGCCGCCAAATTTAAATCCAATCTCAAAACCGGCGCCTTTTAAGTTCCACACACCCAAATAATCCTGAGAGCGCATTTCCAAAGCTAAAGACAAACGGGCAATTTTCCATATACGCAAATCAAAGCCAAAGCGGTTACGAAAAACGCCGTCTGCACTGCCCGTCCACCAGGCTGCCGTCAAGGCGCGGCCAAAGTTTAAAGCGGCTTCAATTCCATAATTAAAATATGTTTCTTCGCTTGGATTAAAAAAAGTTAAACCGATGTTAGGCCGCAGCACAAAAAAATCTGTACGAAATGGCCTGAATAAAGTGTAAAAATCAGCTTTCATAGGCCGCACAACCCAAAAAGCATCGCAAGATTCTTCTGTATGTTCAAAATCAAACAGTTTGTCTGTATTAAATGTAAAACTGTCTTTTATAAGATCGTCGATATGAAGCAGAGTGTTGCGTTCCGGCGTAAATTTAATTTTTGTTTTTGTGTGCAGTGCCGCAGGCGCAACCGGAATGTTGCTAATGGTTATTCCGGCATCAATAACCGGAAATAACGCATATTCAGCCTGTATACTCAGGTCTACGCCGCCCCAGTCAAAGCTGTCCGGAAATCCGCCGTCTATAAATTTAAAAACATTAACAGCCATATAAGCGCTTGCCGTTCCGTCCATGCCAAGCTCTAAATTGTTTGTATTTGTGAATTTTACAGCAACTGTTGAACGCGGAATGTAAACAAGCGGAATATAATGCGCGGCGGTAAAGCTAAAAAAAAGCCTTGGAATTGAAGGTACAGGCGTATGGAAATTCAATCTTAGCCCTTCGGCAAAAACAGCGCCGGAAATATTTACTCCAAAAGGATGAACCCCGCTGGTAATTCCATCGGCAAGCATATTAAAAATTTCTTTATTCAAATTTATATCAAAGCGTGAATCAATTCCTCCAACGGAAAGTCCAAAACCTCTTTTTTTATTAATGCCGGAAAATTCAAACTGAAAAAGCCTTTGCGTGTAAAACAAAACATTAATATCAAGCCCGTTTGATTTAATTGCCGGATCTGAAGCAATTTCTTTAAAATCAAGAATCAGCCGCCCATTTTTGTCTTTGAAGCGGGAGCTTCCGTTTTTTGCCAGCATATCTGTTATTGGAATTGGAAAATCTGTGGCAACGCCAAATCCTAATTGTGTAATGCCGAAGCCAAATGCAAAGCCTGAATAGGCTTCAAGATGCCTTGTTGGCGGCGTTTCTTTTTTTAAATAAGAGCCGGCATCGTCCAAAAGCGACGTAAGGGCGTTTTCCGGTTTTGGCGGCGGCAAGCCGTCTTTGGCTACGCTTTCCGGAACGGGCTGCGAAAAAGCAAGAGCAGAAACAAGAGAAAACACCAAAACAATTATGCGCGCTTTCATCAAAAATCCATTTTATAATTTATATCGAGCAAAAGCCCTGCAGAAATATTCAGAGAAATCTCACTTTCTACAGCTCCGGACAGAACAGGCTTTATATAAAAATCGCCATACGTCCCTGTTTCGCTTTCTACAAGCAGCGCAGTCTGCGGGACAGAAACAGGCAGATTAACATCAAACGAAAAACTGTCGCCCGCGCCGTCTTTAAGATTGATAATATCGTAAACTGTGCCGCTTTGTTTAAGGCCAATATTTAATTTTTCAGAAAGAATTTTATTGTGTACAACAAAATTAAGAGCGGCCTTTTTTATTTTTCCAATATTTTGAGTTTCGATTTTTTCTTTTATATCAAAATCATTTTCTATTCCTTGCATATTATCAAGCTGTTCAATATTTAGTTTTATATATTGTTTGTTGTCTTTTCCTTCAACTACAGGATTGTCCACCCCCTGCATTACTGTAAATTTAAGCGGAATTACAAGGACAATATCTATGCCTGTGCCGCTGGAAATTACAAATTCGGTGCCGGGTTCTATTCTATATTGAAAATCAAAAACAGGCGCGTTTTTTTTGAGAAGTTTACCGGTTAAATTTACAGGCGTGGTACTTGCTGTAATAAGCTGCGGGGTATTATTGCTGTAAAAATCACGATATTTGAATTTTTTTTCAGATATTGTGCCGCTTATTATTTGTTCAATGTCGGCTGCGTTTTCCCTGTTTACAGCTCTAAGAAAAAGGCCGCCCGATACAGCCACTTCTGAAAAAACCATCATGTATGCGTTTTCAAATTCCGCACCGCCAAACATTTTTGTAAAAGCCAAAAACAGGCCGGTATCTCCAAAAGCCGCATTGTTTACAGCGCCGTTATAGCATATTTTAATGCTTTCAAAGGTATTTATTTCGATTTCTGGTTTGTATATTATACCCGGCGTTAAATCAAACTTTAATTCAATAAGTTCAAATTCACTTAAAAGATTTGTCTTGGTTATCTTTTTTGAATGCCAAATAACAATGTTATTTTGTTTTTCGGAAAGATCAACAGACGCCGCGTTTCCGGCAGCTCCGCTTCCAAAACTTACCCAGTTTAAAAATTTATTTTTGTTGGAATCGTTAATTATTTTTTCGGTTGCGGTATCTATTGGCAGGCCGTTTGGGAATTTAATTTTTACATCAAACACAATATCTTTAATTTCCAGTACATTGAATATCTGTCCTGGCATTGAAGGGTCAAAACTGACAGGAAAACTTATTTCTGTTCCGGCGGGAGGCTGTTCAATATAAATGCCGTAAGCAACGTCAATAGAATTAATGGCGTCGTCAAGCGCCGTGTTAAAATTGTCTTTAATTTTGTCTTTAATTTCCGGCTCGCCCAAAGGAACCGAATATTGAATTAAGTAGGTTTGCTGTTCTTCGCCGTCTATTATTGTGCCATCTACTTCTGCAAATAATTTTTCGCCGGTGTTTATATAACTGCCGTAAATCTTAACGTTGTCTGCCCCAATTGCCTCCTGGATGTTTTCCGCAGAAAGCCGCGAAAACGAAAGGCCGTCTCCGCCGCCGTCCAAAAAATTTAGCGAGCCTATTGGTACGTCCAAAAGCCAATTTTGAGTTTTTAGCTCCATGCCGGAAGGCACATCGCAGCTTGCGACAAAAAGCGCAAAAAACGCCGCGCATAAAAAACAAATATTCTTTCGCACAGGCAAACTCCCCCTCTAGAGTTCAATTTAACCTATTTAAATATAAAAATCAAGCTGGATTAAACAGACTGCGCCCGAAGGCCAATAGTTTAATTTCGGATATATAAAAACAAATATTCAGACTTATTAAGTCGGGCAAGCCGGAGTCGAACCGGCGACCTCTTGGTCCCGAACCAAGCGCGCTACCAACTGCGCTACTGCCCGAAAAAAAAGCCCCAACCGGAACTCCGATTGGGGATGCGGGAGCGACGGGACTCGAACCCGCGATCTCCGGCGTGACAGGCCAGCGCGATAACCAGCTTCGCTACGCCCCCATGTTTATAACCCTAAAATACTAATATAAAAATGTCAAGTTACCTGACGCCCGCTTGCGCGGCGCGGCCATTGCCGCCGGCTGGCCGCCACCGCGCCGCACGCCGCACCACAAGCCGTAAAAAAACCGCCTGTTAAAGAATGAACAGGCGGTTACGCGATTTTCTCTCTTGTAATTTTACTGCTTTGTTAGATAAATCATACC
>JAIRPU010000142.1 GCA_031256815.1 Spirochaetaceae bacterium | reverse complement strand
TGCTGTCTGTAATTTGATAGTTGCCGGAAAACGCCGCTGTGCGGATATAAGGCGCTGTCGTTATTGAGTTAACCGGTTCAAGCTCTTCAATAAGAGGCGAAAGCGCTTTTAAAAAAGCTACATATCCGTCCCAATATGTAGCTTTTCCCATTATCATAAAACCGCCCCTTTTAAATGGAATTGAAACATTCAAATTAAGCGCGCTTGTAGAAATTCCAAACTCAAGCTCCGTTTCGGTGCGCGAAGCTTTTTTCGAGCTTACTTCCAGCAAGCCCGATATAGTATGTCCATAACGCGAAGAAAATATCCCATGGGAAAGCTTCACGCTCTCTACCATGCGCGGGTCAAAAATAGAAACCCCGCCTCCCCAAAAATATGGAGTTTCAATATAAAACCCGTCAAGCGCAGCAACAAGGTCGCCAGGCTCGCCGCCGCGTATGGAAGGCATGGCGTTAAACATTCCGGAATAACCAACGCCAGGCAGTAATTTTACGCTGGTCATTACATCTTCCAAAAATCCGATTTTTGCGGTGCGGGCAAGCTCCTGACCGGAAATTTCTACACTGCGGCCTGTTTCTACCACCGCCTGTTCGCGTTCTTTTTCCGCCGTAAAAACGAGTTCTTTGTTTTCCAGTAAGCTTTCTATTTTAAGCCGGACAAACACACGGCCCTGTCTGGAAGGTAAAATTGAAACCGATTCCGTTTTATAACCAGGATAGCGGACGCGCAGAGACTCTGTAACTGAATCTGCAACAGAAAAACGAACAGAACCGTCGGAGCCGGCAACAAATTCCCTTTTGTCAGAAAGCTGGACTATTGCCCCTTCCAGTGGAATTCTTAAATCCGAATCTTCAACAATCAAAACAATATCACGGCCAAATAAAGTAAAGGGCATAAAGAGCATTAAAGCAATGATAAGAGGTCGATTATAACAAAGCCGCAACGTAACAAAAATGTATAGTTTTATGATTATGTTGTCAAGGTATAAGATTTTATCTATAATTGCGCAATGAGTAAAAAAAACGCCCATTGGGCAGACGAAACAGCAGAAAAAATTATTCATGAAAAGGGCGAAAAAGCTCTTTACACCTGCGCTTCAGGAATTACTCCTTCCGGCACGGTACATATTGGAAACTTCCGCGAGATAATTTCTGTAGATTTAGTTGTTCGCGCATTGCGGCGGCGCGGCAAAAATGTACGCTTTATTTATTCCTGGGACGATTACGATGTTTTTCGTAAAGTGCCGGAAAATATGCCTAACCGTAATGAATTGGAACAATACTTGCGAAAGGCAATTACAACGGTTCCCGACCCATGGGGCCGTAACGAAAGCTATGCGCGCCATCACGAAGTTGATGTAGAAAGCGTTTTGCCGCGTGTAGGCATTGAACCGGAATATCTTTACCAAACAGAACGTTACCGCGCTTCACTCTATGCCGAAGGAATAAAAAAGGCGCTCGAAAAACGCGGAGTTCTCCGTCAAATCCTTGATAAATTCAGAGATGAAGAACATAAAATTCAGGGTGAATGGTGGCCTGTAAGTGTTTTTTGTGATAAATGCGGCCGTGACGAAACCGAAATACTAAACTGGAACGGTGAATGGACGCTAAATTACCGTTGTTTGTCCTGCAAAAACGAAGAAAGCGTTGATTTACGCAGCGCAAAAGGCGTAAAACTGCTGTGGCGTGTCGACTGGCCAATGCGCTGGGCGCAGGAACAGGTCGATTTTGAGCCTGCGGGAAAAGATCATCACAGTCAGGGAGGCTCTTTTGACACTTCCAGGCTTGTTTGCAAACAAGTTTACAATTTTGACGCGCCGGTAACATTCCGTTACGATTTTATTGGCATAAAAGGCAAGGGGGGCAAAATGAGTTCTTCAAAAGGCGAAGTTATAGACCTTCCTGCCCTGCTAAAAGTTTATACGCCTGAGCTTGTTAGATATATTTTTGCCGGAACGCGCCCAAATACCGAATTTACAATTTCGTTTGATTTAGACGTAATAAAAATTTACGAAGATTACGACAGAACAGAACGTATCGCTTTTGGAGTTGAAAAAGCAAAAAACGAAGAGGCTTTTGAACGCGAAAAACGTGTCTATGAGCTTTCGCAAATTAACGGAATGCCATCCCTTATGCCTTTGCAGGCTCCTTTCCGCCATCTTTGTAACCTTTTACAGATAGCAGACGGCGATATAGAAAAATGTATAGCAAGACTGAACGTTCAACATGAAGAGCAAATTCCGCGTCTTAAGCAAAGATGCGAATGTGCTATTAACTGGCTTTCCGAAGATGCGCCGCCTGAATTTTGCTTTAAACTCCGCGGCGCGGGCGAAAAAACAGATTTAAACGAAGCTGAATGTGCCGCTATACGCGATTTACGGGATAATGTTGCCGCTAACATAAACTCTTACACCGATGACAAATCCTGTGCGCAGGCAATTTACGATGTTGCCGAACGCGCCGGAATGGACGCCAAAGCGCTTTTTAACGCCGTTTACCGCGCTCTTATCGGCAAAGAACAGGGGCCGCGCCTTGCCAGCTTTTTAAGGATTATCGGGCGGGAAAGGCTTGTCGATATTTTGTCTGCCTATTAACGCAACTAATAATCGCTGCGGCAAAGGTATATTGATTGAACCCGCCCGTGCGAATCCAGATAATAATGATACTCCAAAGGCATTGCAAAACCGCGCACGGCAACAATAATACGATTCCCCTTGTCGGTTATGTTTGCGCCATGAGTCATGGTAATTGCCGTTTTTGCGTCGCCTGTGCGAATCCCATTTGCGCTCTGTACACGAAGCTGCCAAACGCGGTCTTTTACAATATAAAAATCGACATCTTTATAGGAAAAAACAACATCATCCTGCCATACAGCTTCCCCACGCACAGGATAAACCGTAGAAGGCGGGCCAAAACGGGTTATTAGTTCATGAATACTGATTCCTATAAGAGAGCTTAACTCTGTTACCGAAGAAATTGTCTCGACCTGAGGTTCCTGCGCAAAAAGCGGTGAAAAAAAAGCTTGCGCAAAAAACAAAACAAAACAAAACTTTAAATTGTTCATAGTTCCAGACTGGATATATACGCCTCGTAATCTGACTGTGCCGAATCGGCCGTTGCGCGGGCAGCATTTATATTATCCGTAGCGCTGCTTATATCTTTGTCTAGAGAAGTTAGCATTGCAAGGTAATTTTGACCTTCTGCGGTTGCGTTTCCCGCCGCCTGTAAATTTGCGCGAATACGTTCCTGCTCACTTACAAGAAAAGTCCGCTGCGCTTCAAGAGCGCTTGTTTTTTTTCTGGCAGTTTCCGCGGCGGTTTTTAGAGCAAGCGCTTCGCGTAAGGCCTTGCGGATGTTTTCTGGAAGCTCAGCATTGTTCGTCCAAACAAGCAGCGCTTCTCCATTCAAGTTTGAAAGAGCATACTGTTCGGTAACCGGCATTTCTTCATTTACATCAAATATAAGCACCTGATTGGCGGATAAATCCATTTCAAACCGGTAAAGCGTTGCGGTTTTTTCGCTGAACTCCGAAGGTTTTGCCAGTTTTGTGCCCGCCGTTACAGGGTGTTCAATAACAAGCCGCTTTGTTTCTGCGGAACTGTTTCTAATTGTATAATTCCATTGAAAAATACGCTTTCGGTTTAATACAAACATTCCGCGGCTAAGTTTTGCCGTATCTACGACCCGGTTCTGTTCAGCGCGCACACTGCCCGATACAGAAAGGTCTTCTCCGTATGTAACAAGCCGTTTTTCGCCGTTGGACATAAAGTCCACAAGCGCGTCTCCAGCATAGGTGCCCCCGTCAAAAACAGTCATAGAACCGGAGGGGAGTTTTTGGCCTGTAGAATTGGTAACTTCAACACCGGCAGACACGTTTATTGTGCCTGCGCCAAGCGCGCGCTCGCCAGAAAACAAAATGAGCTTTCGTGCCGAAACAGAGCCATCAAAAAGCGGAAGCATTGCGCTGCGCTGCCGCTGCAACACAACAGGTTTTTTTAATGTCCATTCAAATTGTTCGCCGGCAATTCTTGCCTGCGCGGCAGCTCCGCCGCTGCCCATAACTTTTGCCTGCCGTCCTTGAGTTGAATCGGCCATGCTCATTTTTAATGAAGGCGCAGCTTTGTCAAAATAAGCGTTTTCGGCAGCCGGCATTGGCGCCGCCGACTCGTTAAGAACTGCCGTTTCCCTTTCGTCGTAATCCCAGCCGGATTCGTGCGTTTGCGCTTCGGCAATGCCAACGCCGGCAAGCGGCAGCACAGGCCGCGCCGTGTAATACGGCGGGTAGAGCGATTGCACAAACGAAACAGGCCTTCCTGAAACCAGCGATACTTCAACTCCATCCCAATCAACATCGCCATCGTTATCAATTATTGCCCATGATTGCAACAGCGGCGGACTTTGGTTTAAATCCAATCTGTAAGAAATTTTCCAAACCGGCGTTGGAATAACATAACTTACCGTTACCTCACGTTTTCTGCGCCCGCTAAGTTCAATATCAAGCTCGCGTATTCTTGCCGCGCCTGTTTTAGAAATTAAATCAAGCGCCCGCGACAAATCATTTTGAATAGATATATCTGTAAACGAAAAATTAACCAATTGCGCAATTCCAATATTCCTTACGCCGGAAGCTGTTGAAAGTGAAAGTACAGGCCAGCTTTCTCCGGCCTCTCCGCGCATTTCTACGGCGATTATTTTACCGCGCGCTTCGCTTGTCATTGTGCCGGAAGCGTTTTTAACTTGAGCAATAATCTCTATTCCTTTAAGAGAACGGAGAATATCCAACAGGCCGGGGTTGCCGGAAAGGTCAATTTTTAGGCTTTGTAAAGTACGCTGCAATGTGGTATCGGAAAGATAGTTTATCTGCGGCGACCCAGATTCAACATCATTTACAACAAGCGATTTTAGCGCATCGTTTAAAGCGCTGCGCGTAAACGAAAATGAAAGAAGGGCGTTGCCCTCTATTGCGCCTGTATGCTCAAAATAACCAACGCCGGAGGAAAAAAGGCTGATTCGTTTTAATGGCAATTTCTGCGGTTCTGCCGCAGATAAAATTACAGAAACAAATGCAAGTAGTATTAAAACAATCCGCCTCATATTTTTCCGTCCGCGTTACCGGCGCAGTTCCGCGATTTTTTGCAGTTCACGTGAATTAAATAAACTTCGTGTATCCAGTATAATAAGATATGTTTCGCCCTGACGGACAACGCCTTGAATATACTCCGCGCCTATACCTGTAAGCATTTGCGGCGGCCGTTGAATTTCGTTCCGGCCAACGGTTACCACCCTGGAAATTTTATCTATAATAACGCCAATCTTCATGCCGTCTATATCTATTATAATAAAGCCGGAAAGCAATGCGTCTTCCTGCGAAGCTATCATTTTTTTTAGCGCAAAGCGTTTATGCAAGTTTATTATTGGAATAATTTCCTTGCGCAAATTGAAGATACCCTCAACATAAGCGGGAGCGTTTGGTATTGAACGGACTTCCTGTACCCGCACAATTTCTTTTACATCGAGGATATCAACGCCATACAATTCATCGGCAAGCTGAAATGTAACCATTTGTAATTGTTCCGCCATTCTTCGCCTCTTTAACACAATACATCTGATTAACATGGCTGTCAACTGCCATGTCAGGGCAAGCGCGGGCAGGCAGCGCCAAAAGCCGGCAGCGCAGGCAGGGCAGGCGGCCTATGCAGGCGGCGACAGGCGCTACTGCCTTTAGCTTTGTTCGTAAAAACCGTTTTTCCAGTTAAAGCGCGAAGCGCCTGGAATGGCGCTGTAATTAATAGCGGAACGAAGCACTTCTTTATAAGTTTTTTTTGATAAAGCGCGCGGTGTAAAATCAATTATAAAACGTTTAAAACCGGCTTTTTGCAGAAAAGGAATTTTATCCAAAATAGAAAACGGTTCCATTGGGGTAACAAGCGTTTCGCCGCCGGAATGAGTTAAATAAAAATGTTCTCCTTTTGAATCATAAAAAGAATTAAAGTTATAAACACTGCGCAAATTTGCCTGAATCCTGAACAACTGCGGACTCGAATAAACAGTAATAAAAATCTTTTGGCGCAGATGTTTTTCAAAACAACGTTCAGCGTTTTGGCGTGAGTTTTCCAGCGGCGTTCTAATTCCTTCTATGTTAAAACCGGAAAGAAATTCCACGGCGGCGCGGTTAAATGAATAAAGATATTCTCCTG